>CAZILR010000306.1:0-6589 GCA_964539995.1 uncultured Planctomyces sp. | reverse complement strand
TGCAAGCAAGCAATGTCGGCCAAAGTCATGCTTACCGTAGCGAGCTTGATCGGCGTCGGATTCTTTCGTCACGTCGAACGCTTCACGCTGAGCCATCATTTGCTGTGCCTGGTCGTAGCTCTGCACGAAGGCGTCGGTCATCGCGGTTCGGCGTTTGAGATTGAACCGCTGATTTGCCGCCTTGCGGAAATCATTGCGTGAAGCGTCAACCCCTTCCGCGATGGCTTCCGGCCGGGCCGAGTTCGCAGGCGGGTTGCCATTACCGAGCGAGATGCTGGCGTACTTCGGGCCGAGATACGCGGCATCGTTGCCGCGGCCTCCGCCTCCGCCGGGAGTAATGACGATGTGACCGGGCAAACCGGCTCCCTCTGGCGAGAGGCATCTCGTCGCGACCGCGCCGATCTGCGGGAACGCCATGCCCGGCGTCTCCTTTCGGCCGGTCAGCATCATGTGCATTCCCTTGCCGTGATCCCCCTCCTTCGTGTTGATGCTGCGAATGATCGCCAGTCGGTGCATCTGCTTGGCGGTGTGCGGCAACAATTCAGAGATGTGAACTCCGGTCTGCGAGGTCGCGATCGCTCGGAATGGTCCGCCCGTGTCGGTTCCCGGCTTCGGATCCCAGCTTTCGAGTTGGCTCAACCCGCCGTGCATGTTGAACACGATCACTCGCTTCTGCTGCTTCGCGAGTTGCTCCGCCATCAGCGGCTTGGCGAGCGTTCCGATGCCGCCACCGACGATCGAACCGACTCCGGCCGCGACGCCTCCCAGGAACTGACGGCGACCAATCAAGTGCTCCGGCGACTGGCAGGCATATGTGCATTTCATGGCAAGGTCTCCCAAGTAGCCGTCACGCTCCGCGCGACGAAAGGGTTGAATAAGCAGAATCAGGCTCCCAGCGACGGACAGATGCCAAAAGCGTCTCGATCAGGTCAGGCCAATCGTGAAGCGTCTGCGGATCAAAGTCGGCTCCGTTCGGCCACACGAGAGTGTGGACTTCGTCATCCAGTTGAACGGCATTGAACAGAGGTAAGTCGTTCAATGGACCAAACAGCGGCCCTCGTAGAATCGGCCGAAAGTCAATCTCCCGCGCAACACCATCATCGAATCGAACTCGCAGTTGATGCGGGCCGATGATCTCGAAGGACAGAACTCGATAAATCGCGTGTGGCATCTTAAATCAACGGAGCAATCGTTAGCGGCACGCGGCCGGATTGAAGTTGGTTCCAGGCATTCTGCAATTCGTCTTGATGAAGTTCAGCCCAAGCCTCGACCAGGCGAAGTTGTCGTCGTGACAGCGAACCGGAAATGAGTTCGACCGGGTCGATACCGATCACGGCCACTTCGTCCTGGTAATACGCATGAAAATGTGGTGAGTGGTGTAGTTCTCCAACTTCAAAATACATCCGAATGATGATTCCGTGAAACCGGCTGAGCTCAGGCATTCGTCTCTTCCGGTTAGTGATTAAATCGAAACTCCGTTGACGAGAGCAATCCCCAAACCATTTCCTGGATCGCGGGAACGCGGGCCTCGGCGCGGGATTGCAAGTAGGTGGTGACGGCCGCCACTTCCTCATCGGTCGGGCGGCGATTGAGAACGTGCAGGTACATTTCTTCGGCCAGCAGCTTCGGCTCTTTCTGAGCAGAGAGCGGGTTCGCGAGCACTCCGGCCCAGTTATGGATCGTACCGCCGTTGCCGTAGAACAGCGCTTGATCGGCGGTCGCGAAGAAGTCGTCTTGAGGCTGTCCCGCTCCGCCGCCGAACATCGCGATGAACGAGCCGGAGTTTGGCTTCACGAGTTTCTCGAAGACGTTCTCTTCAATCTGGCGTTCGCGTCCTCCGGGCGGAACCGGTAGTTGCATCGGCGGGTTCGCGGCGGCTGCGGTCTGCGCGGCTTTGTCGAGCTCAGCGATCGCGTTTCTCGTTTGGATGTCGATGTACGTCGTCGAACTGAGCGTGCTGGCGGTGAGTTGTTCTGGCGTGAGCGGCTTCAACGGAGCGACGTAGAAGTGCTCGGCACAGAACTGCGTGACTTGTTCGCGCGTCGCGGCGAGTGCGTCGGCATCCGACTTCGCGGTTTGTTGAGCGGCCGTCAGTTGCGGGGCGAGTTCCGCGACTTTCGCGTTCGCAGCGGTCTTTGCGGCCTCATCGGCGGCTTGAGTCAACGCCTGCTGAGCGGCCGTGACTTCGGCTTGTTTCGCGGCGAGGGCGGCTTGTGAGGCGGTGGCTTTTGCGACTTGCTCGTTGTAGCCCGCGAGCGTCTTCAAGCCGGCGATGCGGCGAGCGATCACGTTCTTGTGGACGTTGTTCGCTCGAATGCCGACGGTCGCCGCTTCCGCTTTCTCGCGAGCGGCGTCGAGCTTTGCTTTTTCGGCGGTCCACTTTTCGCGAACCGGATTGATCGCGGTTGCGGCGGCAGTGAAAGCGTCTTGTTTCGGCTTCACGGCGGCGACTTGCGTCTCGCGAGTCTTCGTCAGCGCGGCGATTTCGTTATTGATCGCCGTCGTGCGTGCCGCAAAGAAGTCGGTGGCTTTCTTGAGGTCCGGGTCGTTCGGAATTTTTGCGAGCGCTTCGTTGGCCTTCGCGGCGATCTCGGCGAACGGCTTGACGGCTTCGGCCTTTGGAGCGATCTGCTCGTCGGTCTTCGAGACGACGTCGGTCGCGGCATCGAACTGCTTGCGAGCTTCAACAGCGGCGGCCGTGATCTTCGTCAGTTCGTCACGCACTGGAGCGACCGCTTTTTTGGCGGCATCGAATTCGGTGTCCGGTTGTTTCGCGGCTTCCTTGGCTTGGTCGATCGCGGCGGAGATTTCCTTCTGCTTCGCATCGAGTGCCGCCAACTGAGCGGCCGCCTGTTGTGAGACGGCGTTCCAGTCGGCCGGCAACTCGCCCGAACGTTGATACGTCTGCGACAGCGCGATTGCTCGGAGGATTGTCTTCACGTCGTACTTCGCCACGACGACCTCGGCCGTCAACAGATCGAGCAATTCCGGTTGCGACGGCGGGTTGTCCGAATGATGCAGGTCGAGCGGCTGCACGATGCCTCGGCCGAGCATCATGGCCCACAGACGGTTCGCGAGGTTGCGATTGAACTGCGGGTTGTTGGTCGTCGTAATGATCTCGGCCAGCTTCGTGCGGCGGCTGTATTTCGGGACCGGGCGAGTCTTGTCGGTCGGCTTGACGTTGTATTCCTCGCCGATCGGCAGCAGTGGGTCTTCGACGAACGCTCCGGCCGGTATTCTTGGAGCACTGAAGCCGGTCTCTTTTGTGAAGACCGACGTGAACGCGACATCGCCGTCCGCCTTCTCGCCGAGGAACTGCTTCTTTGCGGTCGCGTCGTTGAACATCACCGTGCGGACGACGAACGCCTGCACGCCGTAGTATTCCGACTGCAAGAAGTCGTTGACGAGCGGACTGTCGTGGCACTGAGCACACTGCAAATCGCGACCAAGAAAAATCCGGCCGACGTCGCGCGTCACCAGGTTCGGCTCGGCGGTTCGTTCGAGGATAAATTTCGCGGCTGGACGACTCGCCGGATCGACGCCGTCGGTGGCGATCAGTTCGCGGACAAGTTGGTCATACGGCTTGTTGGCGAGGAATGACTCGTACAGATACTTGTCCCACTCGGCGGCCGGGACGTTCGCGTCAGCTCGGCGTTCCATCAGCATCACGCTGAAGGTGTTCGCCATGTGTCGAGCGAATCGCGGACTCGCCAGCAACTTCTCGATCAGCTTCTGTCGCTTGTCGGGAGCCGCATCATCAAGGAACGCCTTCGCCTCGGCCCCCGTTGGAGTCATGCCGTTCAGATCGAGGCTGACTCGTCGCAGGAATTCAGCGTCCGAACAGATCGGCGCGACCGGCCCCAGCGGGGCAGCGTTGACGAACTGGTCGATCCGTTGATGCAACGGCTCCTGAGCGGGAACAACTTCGGGCAACACCGCGAACAGCATCGCAGCGAACGCGACAACCGGTCGGATGGAAGACTGCGACCAGGAAAATTGTGCCGGCATTCAGTGAGCCTCCGGCGGATCAGGTGGGAACCGAGTCAGGTGGGAGTGGCCAGCAACGGCCTCTAATTGGTATCGGCTGATGCGTACCGTAGGCCGCCAGCCTGCGACCGTCAACCGGAACGCCTTGCCGAGATCGCCCGATCAACCGGGGAAAGGTCCGGTCGTGACGGTCGTTTCATTGGTGATTGGTGATTGGTGATTGGTGATTGGTGATTGGTGATTGGTGATTGGCGATTGGCGATTGGCGATTGGCGATTGGCGATTGGCGATTTGTGATTTGTGATTTGTGATTCAGAAATCAGCAATGACCAATAGCCAATCACCAATCATCAATTCGGTCTTGTAAGTTCCCACTGCTTGTCCCAACGCTGCGGAGAGATTGGGATCGCCGTTCGCAACTCTTGAGCGAACAGCGACACGCGCAGCTCTTCCAGCATCCAGCGGCATGTCGCGAGTTCGAGTTCATGACGTCCGACTTGTTTGGCTGCATCGAGTCGCGCGAGCAGCTTTCGCCCGCGTGGTTCGATGTCGGTCATCGCGCGCTGATCGCGAACTTGTCCAGCAGCCGCCAGTTTTTTGATCCGTAGTGCAATGCCCTGGAGGTAGCGAGGGAACTGCTGCAACCAGTCCCACGGAGTTGTGGTGAGGAAGCCGGCCTCGGTCAGTCGAGCGAGTTGCTGCCGACAATCGGCAACGGCCGTTTGAGCAAATGGCAACCGGCATCCTTCGACCGCTCGGCGAGCGTCGGTGTACGCCGTCAGCAACGGGCCGACAAGTTGGATGACATCTTGAACTGCCGCCGGGATTTGTTGCTTCGCGGCGCGAACGCGGTCTTGGAACTGCGACTTGGTTCGCGGCGACGGAGCCGACGATGAGCCAAAACACGCCCGCTCCGCAATCAACTCGGCCAGCAACTGCGGGAGCTTTCCCTTGTCGGGCAGCATCGCGATCAACAGCGTCCATTTGCCGAGGTCCGGAAGGTGCTGCACTTGCTTCTTCAGCTCCTTCGCCGACGCGATGACGAACAGTCGCCGCAGACCAAGATGCGTGTCGAACGCGGCCTGCTCCGCCGAATCCGCCAGCCGTAGCGACACACGCTCCCCGCGATCGATCAGTGACGGATAGCCCTTCAGCTTCAAGCCGCCATGTTCGAGATCGACGGATGGCGGCAGCACTTCGAAGTCCCAATCGGTCAGCCCGTCGCGGTTCCATTGCGAGTGGTCGATCGCCGAAAAGCTCGCCGATGCTTTTGCACCGAGCTGCGTGCGGAGTTGTTCGAGGTCGCGGCCGATACCGATGGCCTTACCGTTCGCGCCGAGCACTTTGACGTTGATCCGCAGATGCGGAGGCAAATCGTCTTCGCGAATCTCACTGGGGTCGATCCGCTGGCCGCTCAGCTTCGTGAGCACGGCAGCGACGGCGGATTTGACGTCCCCTTCGCCAAACTTGATTTGCTTGAGCACAGCCTTGGCGGTCTCTGGCACGGGGACGAACAACCGTCGCAGTTCTTTCGGCAGCGATTTGATGAGCGCGACGACCTTCTCTTCGAGAAGTCCCGGCACGAGCCAGCCGAGTCGCTGCGGATCGATCTGATTCAATCCTTCTTGCGGCACGTTGATCGTAATCCCATCGTCCGCCTCTCCCGGTTCGAGCTTGTATTCGAGCGGGACTTGAATCTGCTTGAGCTTCAGCGTCTCCGGGAAATCTTCGAGCGACGCGGTCGCTCGTTCGGGATTCAGCAAGTCTTCGCGAGTGAGAAAGAGCAAGCGTTCGTTCGTCGCTGTCTCGCGCTCGGCGCGGG
This sequence comes from uncultured Planctomyces sp., assembly GCA_964539995.1. Taxonomy (GTDB): domain Bacteria; phylum Planctomycetota; class Planctomycetia; order Planctomycetales; family Planctomycetaceae; genus SXKJ01. The sequence goes on along the minus strand of CAZILR010000306.1, from coordinate 780 downwards.
TCTCCTGACCCCGCCGTAGGTCTGGACCGAAGGTCTCCTTTCGACCTGAATTCAACACTGTAGGAACCTCGTGTCGCTGTCCTGAGAGACCTTCGGTCGTGACAGCGGTGGGGTCAGGAGACCCGCGCCGAGCGCCGGGGATTGGGGCTTTGCACCACTTCAACAAGCTCGCGCCGTCCACGACGTCCGGAGGAATGCGCTGTTCGTAGAACTCCAGCAGCGCGTCTTCGCCTTTGAGAAAATCGGCGCGGCGCGATTTCACGCGAATCGCTTCGAGTTCATCGATCAGCTTCGCGTTGTGGACGAAGAACGGAGCCGTGCAGTCCCACTCACGTTCGACCAGCCCGTGCTGGATCAACAACCGCCGAGCCGTCGCCGGGTCGATTCGTCCGAGTCGCACTCGACGTCGCGGCACAATCGTCAGGCCGAACAACGACACACGCTCGAACGCCATCGCCGAGCCGGCCGAGCGGTCCCAATGTGGCTCGCTGTGAGTGCGTGTCAGTAAGTGCTCGGCCAGTGGCTCGATCCAAGCCGGATCAATTCGCGCGACGGTTCGCAGATAACGCTTCGACGTCTCGACCAGTTCCGCCGCGACGATCCACTTGGGCTTCGACGTAAAGACACCCGAACCGGGCCAGACGACCGCCTTCATGCCGCCCGCCGCTGAATACTCAGCCGATTCCCCCTCACGATTCGCGATGCTCGCGAGGAAGCCGGTCAGCAACGCACGGTGAATTGACTCCTGGAGTGCGGCGGCTTGACGCCGCCCTCCATTCA
>CAZILR010000305.1:0-6606 GCA_964539995.1 uncultured Planctomyces sp. | reverse complement strand
GCTGAGGAAGTGGACGTCGTACTCGACCGGCTCGATCCCAATGGGCCAAGAGATCGCCGTGACGCCGATCCAACTGCTCACCGCTCATGGAGCGCTCGCGAATGGCGGCACGCTCATCAGTCCACATTTGGTTCGAGGCGGTCGTACTCAACCACTTGGCCGACCGTGGGCCGAGAAGCCCGACCGCGGCGAACGCACCGCCGATGCCGACTCACTATTGCAGCAGATCGCGTTTCAATCCGGCGCGACATCACGGCGCGTGCGCAACTTTGCGAATCCAGGATTCTCGGAGACCAACGAGGAAGCCGACTCCCCTGCCCTTCCGCGTGAGGCACCGGATGTCTTCCCACGTCGTTCATTGGACACGCTGACGCCCGCAGAACTCGGAACTCGGAACTCGGAACTCGGAACTCAACGCGACGACCGCACACTCTTCGATGACAGATTCGATCTCACGGATGATGGCCGAAGCGAGCACGAAACGCCTCTCGATTTCCAAAACGCTCTTCCGGAAGAGCCGGCGTTCGTGGATGACACGGACAATTCGCTCGCACCACCGGTGGTCTCAACCACAATCAGCGCGGACGTGGCACGGTGGCTCGTCGAATCCCCGATGACCGAGGTCATCAAACGTGGCACCGGCAAGAAGGCGCGGCTCGACGATTACACCGTTTTCGGCAAGACGGGCACTGCTCAGAAGCGAGATCCGCAGACCGGCAAGTACTCGAATCGGCTACACGTCAGTTCGTTCGTCGGCGGCGCGCCGGCGGCGAATCCGCGAGTCCTCGTGCTGGTCATGGTCGATGAGCCGGCCAGCGGCGGCGAGCACTTCGGCGGCGACATTGCCGCTCCGCCTGCTCGCGAGATCATCCACAAGTCGCTGCGGCAACTCGGTGTCACCCCAGAACAGAAGCCGCACAAAACCGCCGGGACGGAATTCCGTATGCCTCGATAGGCCCAAGCCTGCGACCACAAAAAAACCGCCCGGCGAGTCAACTCGCCGGGCGGTCGCGTTTTCTACGAACGACTTTCACTGCATCAGATCAGCAGTTTGTGGATGTCGAAGATGAAGAATTCGTTGAGTTCATCCGAGCTGCCGTTGATCGTGTCGTCACCGCCGTTACCGGCCAGCGTGTCCTTGTCGGCACCACCGTCGATGCGATCATCGCCGCCGCCGCCGAGGATCAAATCCTTGCCGGAGCTGCCGCTCAGCGAGTCGTGACCTTCGTCACCCAGCAGCGTGTCGTTGCCGGCTTCGCCAAGCATCGTGTCGTGGCCGTTGCCGCCCGACATCAAGTCGTTGCCGGCATTGCCATGAAGCGTGTCGTGTCCATCGTCGCCCAGCAGCGAGTCGTTATCGGCACCACCTTCCAAGATGTCTTGTCCGGCACCGCCAGAGATCTTGTCACGTCCAGCGTCGCCGTACAGGCGATCGTCGCCCAAGCCACCCTGGATCGAGTCGTTGCCGTCTTCGCCACGAACGATGTCGTTGCCAATGCCACCGACGATCGTGTCGTTGCCGGCTCCACCGTAGACCTGATCCCAACCCGCTCCGCCGGTGATGTTGTCGTGACCGGCTCCGCCTTTCAGCAGGCTGTCCTTCTGACCGGCGATGAGTGTGTCGTTGCCAGAACCACCGTTGAGCGTCGTCTTGCCACTGAAGGCTCCCGCGTTGATGGTCGTCGCCTTCGTGGCGTGACCGGTCAGATCGAGTCCTTCGATCGACTGCAACATATCCGTGCTGTTGTTATCCGAAAGCGTGGTGTTCGTGCCGGTGATGACCGGAGGATTGGTTGGGTTCTTCGTGTACTTCAACCGCACCGTGTCAAAGCCATCTCCACCATCGAGCGAATCGTTCAGCCCCGTTCCGATCAACGTGTCGTTGCCAGCTCCGCCGTGCAACGTGACTCCACCCAGCGTGTAGGCGGACGCATCAATCTGGTTGTTACCTGAATCACCGAAGAGCTCTGCACATTCGATGCTGATCAGGGTGCTGTTTCCGACCGTTGTCAGCTTCGCGTTGGTGAGCACTGCGTTACCAACCACCAGATCGGTGACGCAATCCCAGCCGGCACCACCATTGAGCGTGTTGTTGCCGGTCCCGCCAGAGAGCGTGTCGTTTCCGGTCCCGCCGGTCACGTTGTCATTGCCATCGCCGCCGCCGAGGAAGTCCGCGAACGACGAACCGATGATCGAATCGTTGCCTCCACCCCCCAGCAGCGTGAGACCTTCCGTCGCCCCGGTGCCGTTGAGCGTATCGTTACCCGCTTCACCGTCGGCCGTGCCGTCGATCGAAGCACTGAAGAACGTGAACAGGTCGTTGCCCGCACCGCCCAGGAGGCTGAACGGACTGTTGGCGGCCGTCACTCGGAAGGTGTCCGCGCCACTGTTGCCCCGCAAGGTTTCAAAACCGTCGATGTTCAGGAAATGCACCCCGTTGGTGTAGGTCGGCGATCCGTCCAGCAGCCAGACGCTGTTGGCCGAAGTTCCCAGCAATCGCCCACCGTTGCCAATCAGAGTTTCGATTCCAGAGAAACCACCGGTGATGCTGAGCTCGCCGCCGAAGAAGCCGTCCGAGGCCGATCCGAACAGAGTCACGTCATCGACCAAGTTTCCACTCAACGTGTCCTGCAGAGTCTCCGCCTGACCATTGAGCGTACCCGTCAGCACCGCATCAAGAACGAACTCATCTCCTCCGAAGCCGCCGAATAGATTGAAGGTGCTGTCCGCCAAGATCAGGAAGTGATCCAACGCATGGCCGCCTTGCAGATTCTCGAATCCAGAGATGTCGAGAATGTTGCCACCTGCCTCGTAGGTCGGTGTGCCGTCCAATCGCCAAATGCTTTCGACCGCGATCAGGCCCGTCAGCGTTCCGCCGTTGCCGACGATCGCGTCGATGTTGTCGAACGTCGGCAGGTCCGCTTCCGTCCCCGCGAAGCCGTCGATGCTGCCCGTGCTGGTCAGCGTCACGTTATCCACCAGCGGACCTTGCAGCGTGTCGTGACCGGCATCGCCATCGGCCAATCCGTTGAGGACCGCATTGAGATTGAAGACGTCGTCGCCGCCACCGGCATTGATGTTCAACGTGACATCTTCGTTGATGTTGAACTCATCGGTGAACGAGCCACCTTGCAGGTTCTCGACCTCGCTGAAGGTCAGCGTCTCATTCGAGCCGAATCCCTGATACGTCGAGACCAAGCCGATGTTCCAAATGCTGTCCGCGTCACCGCCGGTCAGAGTGTCGTCACCCTGGCTGCCAACCACCGTCGTGATGTTGTCGAAGCCGCCGGAGATCAAGTCGGCAACACCCGCGTAACCGTCGATGGACCCGACCGTCTGGATCGTCACCTCGATCGGGCCGGCGATGTTGCTGTAATCGAGCGACGCACTCGAACCGCCATCGACCGCGCCGACCACCGAACCGCCCAGGAAGACGATCTGGTCGAGACCACCCTCGGCGAAGATGTCACCGGTCAGCACGTCGCTCAGGTTGAACACGTCTGATCCATCGCCGCCACGCAGTTCCAGAGTGGTCGCCGCAGTCACGTCGAACGTGTCCACCGCACTGCCACCTTGAACCGTGTTGAAGCCGGAGAATTCAAGATCGGCGTTGCCGTCGTTGTAGGTTTGCGTTCCCACTCCGTTGCCGTTGAGCGTCCAGGTGCTATCCACGTTCTCGCCGGTGATCGTGCCACCGTTGCCGGTGATCGAGTCCATGCCATTGAAGCCGCCACCGATGCTCGGTTCCGTTCCAGCGAAACCGTTGAAGTCCGAAGCGGTCAGCACGACGTCGTTGATCTCGGTCCCTGCCAGCGTGTCTTCGTCACCTTGCCCATTCAGCGAGCCGGTCACAGGACTGTTGATGTTGAAGGTATCGCTCCCTTCGCCACCACGAATCGAACCGGTGATGTCGCCGATCAGCGGCACCACGGTGAAGGTATCCGCCGCCGATCCACCTTGGAGGTTATTGAAATCCTCAAAGGTCGTTCCGGCCGGAACGTCGAGCGAGCCGTCGTTGACTCCGTCGATCGTCCAGGCGGTAGCCGCATCAGTGCCGACCAGCGTGGCGTTGTCGTCGTTGCCGATGAAGTTCTCGACGCTGATGAAGTTGTTGTTGATGCCGGTCGCCGTCTGGTTCTGAAGATTGACGATGACCGCCGCAATGCCCGCCAGGTCCAGCGTGTCGAGGTCGGCACCACCGTTGTAATCGCCAACCGTTCCGCTGCCGTTGATATCCAGCGTGTCGTTGCCGGCCGCTCCATTGACTGTGCCCGACAAACTAGCGCCCGAATTCGCGATGAACAGATCCGCGACAGTGCCACCGGTGAGGTTCTCGACGTTCGTGAATCCAGACGTCTTGGCGCTCGACGGCAAGGCCGTCAGGACAATCGTCCCCGCATCCGCGCCGGTGATCGTGAAGGTGTCCCCTTGATTATCACCGACAATCGTGTCGTCGCCGTCACCGCCATTGATCGCTCCGTCCAACAATCCGGCGTTCGTGAAGGTGAATGAATCACCGATGTCACCACCGGTCAGATTCTCAACATCCGCGAATGTCCCGCCAATCTTGGTGGCCAGCGTACCGCCGTTGACGGCATTGATCACGAACACGTTGCCATCGTCGTCACCGACGATCGTATCCACCGGCGCACCCACTCCACCGTTGACGTTGCCGTCCAACGATCCGCCGTTCGTGAACGTGAAGGTATCGGTTCCGGTTCCGCCGTTGAGGTTCTCGACGTTGGAGAACCCGTTGCCGAGTCCCGTTGCCGTACCACCATTCACGGAGTTGATCGTCGCGACGTTCGTGCCATTGGCCAGCGTCAATGTGTCGCTGGCACCCATTCCGTTGATCGACCCCGTCAGCGTGCCGGTGGTCAGCGTGAAGCTGTCAGTGGCTGTGCCACCCACCAGATTCTCGACGTTGGTGAATCCGCCCGTTCCGGTGGCCGTACCACCATTCGCGGCGGTGATGACCACCGTATTCACGACGTTATCCAGAGTCAGCGTGTCGCTGTTGCCAGCTCCGTTGATGACGCCGCTCAGGGTTCCGCCACCGACCAGATTGAAGGCATCGGTGTTGGCGTTGCCGGTGACGTTCTCGATGTTCGCGAACGTGCCGCCGATGCCGGTCGCCGTGCCGCCGTTCGCGGCATTGATGTTGACCGTGTTGATGACGTTATCCAGCGTCAGCGTGTCGCTGTCGGCAGCTCCGGCTCCATCCAGATTGCCGGTCAACGTGCCGCCAGTCGTCAGACTGAAGCTGTCGTTCTGCACGTTGCCGGTGATGTTCTCGATGCCGGAGAACGTGCCACCGATGCCGGTCGCCGTGCCGCCGTTGGCCGTGTTGATGACCACCGTGTTCGCGACGTTATCCAGCGTCAGCAAATCGTTGCCACCCGCACCGGCGATCGAGCCAGTGATCGAACCGCCAAACAGCGTGAACGTGTCCGTGGCACCGTTGCCGTTGACGTTTTCGATGTTGCTGAAGCCACCCGTGCCGGTCGCCGTGCCACCATTGACCGAGGTGAGCACAACCGCGTTCGCCACCGCATCGAGGTTCAACGTGTCGGTCCCACCCGCTCCGTTGACGATGCCGGTTAGCGTGCCGCCGCTCAGAGTGAAGGTATCGACGCCGGTTCCACCGGTCAGATTCTCGAACGAATTGAAGCTCGGCACCGAAGTTACCTTGCCGGTCAAGTTGCCGGAGTCCAATCCCGTCACCGTGAAGACGTTGCCATCGTTATCGCCCACCAGCGTGTCGTTACCGGCACCGCCGTCGATCGGCAGCAAGCTGACGACTTGCCCGGCGTTCGCGAAAACAAACGTGTCGTTGCCGGCGTCACCGTTGACGGCAACGCTTGTCGGAGCCGTCAGGACGCCGTTGATGTTGATCGTGTCGGCATCGTCGCCACCGTTGATCGTGATGGTGTTGATGCCCAGCGTTGTCGTGATCGTGCTGGTCGTGATCGTGTCGTTACCACCCACGCTGCTCAACTCGAAGTTCGGCGTGTTCCACACCGCCAGCGTTTCAATGGTGGTTCCGCCGTTGACCGTGCCCGAAACTCGCAACGCGCTGTTGATGCCGCCCAGCGTGAAATCGGTTCCCTGAGTCACGCTCAGCGCGTCCACGCCCGCCGAACCCGTCAGCGTGACGCTGGCCATCGCGGTGATATCCAGCGGTTCGAGTCCCGTGAAGCTGAGCACCGAACCACTGTCGAACGTGACCGTGCCGGAGTTGTTGATCGCCGCATCCGGCGTGTAGTTCGCGGTCGTCGCGCCGTTGCCAATCAACCGTGCGCGATCCGTGCCGCCCGTTCCGCCGTTGAACACGACCGCGACGTTGTTGGCAGGGCCAAACAGTGGATCGCCGCCGGCAAAGTTCACCTCCAGCGTGTCGTTCTGGTTGTTCTCGCCGTTGATCGTGATGTCGTTGATCGTCACCGTCGGCTGAGCGTGAATGATCGTGCTGCCGTTGAGGATTTGCGTGTTGCCACCGACTCGGCGAATCGTCCAAGTGTCGGCCGCACCGTCGTTGTCCGTGAACGCCAGCGAAGCTCCCGCTTGATACAGCACGACGTCGTTGCCGTTCAGGCCACCCGCGTA
>CAZILR010000304.1:4873-6608 GCA_964539995.1 uncultured Planctomyces sp. | reverse complement strand
CGTTGACGTTGATCGCCTCGGTCTGCGGACTCGTGGCCGCCGAGTTGTCCGACGAGGAGAAAAAGGACGGCTTCGTCAGCATCTTCAACGGCAAGGACTTCGCTGGCTGGAAAGGCCCCGTCGATAACTACGAGGTCTCGGAAGGGAACATCTCCTGCAAAGCGGGCAAGGGAGGCACGATCTTCACCGAAGCGGAATACAGCGACTTCGTCGTCCGCCTGGAATTCAAAGTCCCGCCCGGCGGCAACAACGGACTTGCCATTCGATATCCGGGTCAGGGAGACACCGCCTACGTCGGCATGTGCGAACTGCAAGTGCTTGATGACAACTACGACAAGGTCAAAGGCAAGCTCGATCCGCGCCAGTATCACGGTTCGGCTTACGGCATGGCCGCCGCCAAGCGCGGCTTCCAAAAACCGAACGGCGAATGGAACGCACAGGAAGTCACCGTCAAAGGCTCGACGATCAAGGTCGTGCTCAACGGCGAAGTGATTCTCGACAGCGATCTCAAGGAGGTGAAAGAGTTCATGGCCAACAGCCCGCATCCCGGCAAGGACCGCACGAAAGGCCACTTCGGCTTCGCTGGCCACGGCGACGCTGTCGTCTTCCGCAACGTACGCCTCAAGGATTTGGCGGCGAAGAAGTAACTCGTATCCACAAGCGGCCAGCTTGTGGCGATTCGGCGGGCAAGCTGGCAGCTTGCCGCTACTTCAAAGCATCCGCCGTCAGTCGCACTTCGCCAAACTCGGTCTCGCCAGCAGCGACTCGCACCGTCACCTTGCCGCGCTTCCACGTTTCCGCCTTGCCGTTACGAGTCACCTCCTGCACGAAGCCGGGCAGCTCGTGCCACACGACGAATGTGTGCTCGCCAGCCGGAAGATTCTTCAATTCAAAGCGGCCGTGCTCATCGGTGACGGCGACGTACGGGTGATCCTTCACGACCAACCATCCGACCATCCACGGATGGATCGAGCACTGCACCTGAGCCGGCAGTTTCTCGGTCTGAGCGAAACGCGGCCGTTCGACCGACTTGCCCGAGGGTGTCAAATCGTTGAACGGCGCGTTGCGGTCCAATCCCGCCGCCGTGTTGTGATCGACTTGGTCCGCGTTTTCGATCAACAGCGTCTGTCCGGTTCGCAACACGCAGACATGGGGATCGAAGCGGCACCCCTTGTTCGCCAGCTTGATCTTCGCCGATGCCGATTCCTCGAACGACGGATGAATCGTGGGCTTCTCGCCCGGCTTGGTGTCGAGCCAAATCACGATGTTCGCAATCCCTCGATCGTTCGGGTGGACCACCAACTTCTCCGTGCGCGGCTCATGCTTGCCACAGAACTCGACATCCTTGTTGATGACCAGCTTCGGCCGCTCCGGCAACGCCCCGTCGAGCACAAAGCGGCCCTTCACCGTCCCCCAATCCGCGGCGTTCGCTGACACGGTCGCGCAGAGCATCGAACCGATGAACAATCCCAGGCAACGAAGCTTCACAGCGAACCCCTTCTCATCGAGTAACTTGGTTCATTCCAAACACCGAGAGACATTCTGACGCTCTGGCGTTCATTCTGCACCACGTCACCGTAGCCACAAGCTGCCAGCTTGTGGAGTTTCAGCGGCAAGCTAGCCACGATTCGCGAATCCGTCGGACCGCGAAACTTGTAGGGTGTGGTCGAGTCATCGAGACCCACCAACAACCGCGAGAGGACTGGTGGGTGTCGATGACACCTCCCACCCCACA
>CAZILR010000304.1:0-4863 GCA_964539995.1 uncultured Planctomyces sp. | reverse complement strand
CCCGCTAAACTTGTCGGGTGTGGACGAGACTCGGCCCCCCCCAAACACCGGCGAGTGTCGTGGGGGGAATCAAAGCCTCGACCCACCCTACTTTGAAGAACTCGCTAGGCGCGGCAAGCTGGCAGCTTGGCGCTACGCGACGAGGCGGTCTTGCAGCGATTCGACGTTCAGGGTTTGGATCGGGCGGCCATCGACGACGATGGGATTGTCGTTGAGGACGTCGGTGGCGAATCCGTCAGTGGAGATTGGTGCGGCGAGGAACTCCAGCGAGTCGCCGGTCGTGTCTTGCTGAGCCAGGAATCGCAGTCCGAAATCGGGGATCGGATTGCCGTTGGTCCAGTCGAGGACGAGATGATCGTCGGCGGCGGAGCCTTGGACGACCAGCACGTCGGTGGTCAGCGAGCCGCGAATCAATTCCTGGCCGTCGGAGTTGGTGACGACGTATTGGTTGTCGTCTCGGCCGAGCGTGTAGGTGCCGCCGGTGTCGGGCAGGGCGAGGACTTCGGCTCGCCCGCGATTCCAGAGGATTCGGCCAACCGTGACGTGTTGCGGACGTGATTCATAGCCAATCAGATCAACGTCACCATCAAAGTCGAAGTCGGCAGTACCGGTCACTGTGAAGTTCCCCAATCGAATGCCAGTATCCTCGAATCGGCCATGACCGTCGTTTGCCAAGATTCGGAAGGGGAGTGGATTATCGGACCAGAATTGGTCATCTGGTTGCACGATCGCGTCCAGGTCGCCGTCTCCGTCGATGTCCGCCAGAGTGACTTGGCTGGAGCCGGACAAGCCGATGTCGAATAAGTCTTGTGCGCTGCGAGTAAAACTGCCGTCCCCGGCGTTCAGTAGGACCGCTGTCTTACGGCCGTAGTAGTTCGCCACGAACGCATCGAAGTCTCCGTCGCCATCGATGTCACCCCAAGCAATTTGCTGAGTGCCGTACGTGACGGGCAGCTTGTGCGCCGACTCGGTAAATGTCCCAGTTCCAGAGTTCAAGAAAATCTTAGAGCTACTGCTAGCGTAAGCGTGAACGATGTCCACATCGCCGTCGCCATCAACGTCAACGGTAGTCACAACGCGGTCGGATTCGTCGATCAAAAGGGCTTGCTCGAGCGTCGGAAAGTTTCCAGTGCCATCATTGAGCCGAATGTGGATTTGAAAGTTGTCATCGTAAATCCGGCGATCATCGACATATTCCCAAGTTGAGTAGTTCACGACCGCGACGATGTCGAGAAAGCCGTCTTGATTGAGGTCCACAGTGCCCTGTGGATTGTTAGGAGGCGAGGTCGGGTCGGATCGTGTGAATTGCCCATATCCGTCGTTCAACCAACGGGTCCGACCTTCGTTGATGACCAAGTCGAAGTCGCCGTCCCAATCCGAATCCATGAGTTGAGATTGGTTGACGACGGGTAACTCTTGCGAATCCAGAACGAATGCCGCCACGGCGTTCGTGGATTGTTCGGAAGGGGTTTGAGTGATTGTAGCTCCGGCGGTGATCGACAAGTTCAGTGTCCCGCTCCTCAGTCGCTCGAAACCGTCTTGGGCTTCGAGAGGATTCCAGCCGGTGTCGGCGACATGCACTTGATCGCCGGGATCGACCAACAAGGTCAAGCCGTTCGGATTGGCGGCTCGGCGCGTGAAGGCGAGGGCGTCGATGGTGATGGACGATGTTCCCGCGCCGGTCAAATCGAGCCGGCGGATTTTCGAGACGCGCTGCGCGATCGTTTCGGTGAGATCGAGCGACGGCGCGGTCAGCGACCAGCGGAGCGTGTTGTCTCCTTGGCCGCCGTCGATTTGATCTTCGGTCGGCGCGCCCGCCACGAACAAATCGTTGCCGCGACCGCCGAGCAGCGTGTCGGTTCCGCGAGCGCCGGTCAGCGTGGTGTTGCCGGAGAAGCCGCTCGCGTCCAGCCGTTGATCGGCGGGGCCGCCGGAGAGTTCGGCCAGTTCGAGGCCGGTCAGGGTGGTCGTGCTGTCGGCGGTCAACGACGCATCGGTGAGCGTCACGTTGCCGGTGGTCGTGAACATCAAGCGGTCGGGGCCATCGCCGCCGTCGAGCGTGTCGTCGGCGATCGCTCCGCGGAACGTGTCGGCTCCCGCTTCGCCACGAGCCACGTCGCGGCCCTCTTGCCCCATCAGCAAGTCGTGGCCCGCGCCGCCCGTGAGCACATCGTTGCCGAGGCCGCCGGAGAGGTCATCGTCGTCGTCGCCACCCGCGAGCGAATCGTCTCCTTGCCGGCCGAAGAGCGCGTCGCGACCCGCTCCGCCGCGCAGCACGTCTCCCGCGCGAGTGCCGTCCAGCGTGTCCGCGCCGGCTCCGCCTTCCAACGTGACTCGGCCGCCGAACGCCGACGCTTGCAGAAGATTCGGGCCGTCGCCGCCGATCAGCTCCGCTTCCTCGACGAGCAGATGCGGTTCGAGCGTGGCTCGGACGAGTTGCGTCGCGGTCAGCGTGGCGTCCCCTTCGACGAACTCGACGAGGCGATCCGTGCCGCCGCCACCGGAATAGTCATCGGTCCCCGCGCCCCCTTCGAGCCGGTCGTCCCCCGCATTGCCGACCAGCGAGTCGTTCCCACCCTCGCCGAGCAACCAATCGGCCGTCGTTCCGCCGCGCAGCGTGTCATCGCCAGCACCGCCTCGCAGCGTGACTCGGCCGCGAAACGCGCGGGCGTCGAGACGATTGTTGTGCAGGCCACCCGTGAGGTCTGCTTCCTGAATCTGCCGCAGGAGGTCCGTGCCGAACCCGACGAAGCTCGTATCGGTCAGCAGCATGTTCACGTCGAACGACTCGACCAGCCGATTGATCCCCGCGCCGCCCGCCAGGTTGTCGATTCCGAACCCGCCCGTCAGCACGTCATGCCCCTCGTTGCCGAGCAGCGAATCGTTCCCCTCTTCCCCCTGGAGCAAATCGGCCTGCGATCCACCGAGCAACGTGTCGTCCCCCAGACCGCCGCGCAACGTCACCGATCCCGTGAACGCGGAGGCATCCAACCGATTCGCTCCCGCGCCGCCGATGAGCACGCCCGCTTCCATGTTGCGAAGCACGTCGGCTCCCTCGCCGGACAACGACGAATCGGTCAGCACGATGTTCGCATCCGCCACCGCGACCGCCCGATCGAATCCCGCACCGCCGTCGAGCGTGTCGTCCTCGGTCGAGCCGCGCAGCGAATCATCGCCGTCACCGCCAAACAGCGAATCGAACCCACTGTTGCCGACGAGCGTGTCGTTGCCGGCATCTCCCGCCATCAAATCGTTGCCGCCGCCACCGCTCATCGAATCATCGCCCGCACCGCCGAGCATCCAATCCGCACCACCTCGGCCGTTGAGCGTGTCGTGCCCCTCGCCACCAACCAGCGTGTCGGGAGCGTTGTTGGAATCGAGCAGATCGTTGCCAGCCCCGCCTTGCAGCCTCGCGCCGATCGCCGCGAGCAGCGAACTCACCTGATCATCGCCGTCACCACCATCGAGCCGAATCCCCGCCGTCCAAGTGCTATCGACCGACACGGCTCGCAACACGTCGTTGCCTCCGCCCGCCGACACCGACAACAAGAACGACGGATTCGTGAACTCCGCCATCGTCTGCCCACCAAGCGTCAACCGGCTGATCCCATCGCCGATTTGAGCACCATCGAGCAATTCGATGGAGTCATCGCTGTTTCCGAATTCGAATCGCCGAGTTTCGGCCACGATTCGATCCGTGACTCGCTCGACCTGCTCGAACTCAATCAGCGATCCGCCCACGTCGAACCGGCCAACCGAACCATCGGCGAAATCCTGCACGACCCAAACGGATGCTCCACGAAGCTCCAAGACATCTCCCACCGACTGTCCCAGCCCACGAAACACGATGCCACCAACTGGCACCGGATCGCCGTTCGTGAAGTCGATCACCAACGTGTCATCGCCGTCCGTGCCAACGACCTCCCATCGGATGGGGAGCGCGGTTGCGGTACGGAAAACTTCCACGCCCGCTCCGTTTCGCAAGACGGCATCGGTGCCCTGGCGAGTCAAAACAAATGGTCCAAGGTTTGATCCGAGCGTGACGCTATTCGTGAGCGAATTCGTCGTCGAAGCTGGGCCGCTGTTGACGTCACCGTTTCGGCCAGTGATTCCGTTGTCCCCACGCACCTCGGTACTGGCGATGTTGGCGGTCCCGCCACGTCCGCCCGCTCCACCACTGCCGGCTTGTCCTGTGTTGCCGTTAATCACACTTTCGAGCAGCCACCGATTCGAATCACCGGACAACCCCGGGCCATCGACGTCGCCGCCTTGTCCACCATTTCCGCCATCACCCGGCGTGCTGAATCGCGAACCACCACCGTTGCCTCCGGCACTGGCAGCCCCGCCGATTCCGGAATTCTCGGTAATGGAAGTTTGGATGAATGCCACTGGCGAACTACCGAAGAAGACTCCACCACCACGGGATGAACCACCGTTGGCTCCTTGACCACCATCGGTTCCTGTCTGGGGGCGAAGACCCCGGAGATTCCCAAATGAGCCAGCCGTTGCGGAACTGGCTTTCCCAGCGGTCGCGACGTTGCTTTGAACACTCGAACCGAGGAGCAATGCCTGGCCGGTCGCAACATGCAGACCCGCGCCTTCCGCATCTCCACCGTTCGTTCCGGATTGGCCCGATATCAGGAAATCTAGTGACCTGTAGGGATCACCGAGCGATCCGCCATTCCCTGCGGTGACTCGGTTCTGCGAAACATCAGAATCCACCAAACTCAACACGCCTGATTCGATGGCAATGCCGCCGCCAATTGCCTTGCCACCCACTCCGCCTTTACCACCGACACCGCCACGAAGACCGTTGTCATCGTCGCCCTGGCCACCATCACCGCCTGATCCGCCATCGCCAGC
>CAZILR010000303.1:0-6619 GCA_964539995.1 uncultured Planctomyces sp. | reverse complement strand
GCTCTGGCTAATCGGTTGTCGTATTTCCTCTGGAGCACGATGCCCGACGATGAGCTATCCACGCTCGCAGAGCAGCAGAAGCTGAGTCAGCCGGGAGTGCTCCGTCAGCAGGTCGAGCGATTGCTCACGCACCCCAAGGCCGCGACCTTCACCGAGAATTTTGTCGGCCAATGGCTGGGCCTGCGCGAAATCGACGCAACCGAACCGAGCCACCTCGTGTATCCCGAATTCGACCACCTGTTGAAAGTGTCGATGATCCGCGAGACCGAACTGTTCTTCGACGAAGTCCTGAAGCACGACCTGAGTCTGACGAACTTCGTGGCCTCCGACTTTACGATGCTCAACGGCCGGCTCGGAAAACACTACGGCATCCCCGGCCTGACGGGCTGGGAGTTCCACAAAACGCCGCTCCCACCGGACAGCCACCGTGGCGGCGTCTTGACGATGGCGAGCGTCATGAAAGTCACGGCCAACGGCACGACGACCTCGCCAGTCATGCGCGGGGCCTGGGTGCTCGATCGCATCTTGGGAACGCCACCACCGCCACCACCGGGAGATGTTGCAGCGATCGACCCCGACATTCGCGGCGCAACGACGATCCGCGAGCAACTCGCCAAGCACCGCACCGATGCTGCCTGTGCGAGTTGTCATTCCAAGATCGACCCGCCGGGCTTTGCTCTGGAAAGCTTTGATTGCATCGGCGGCTGGCGAGAGAAGTATCGCATCTCTGGCTGGCGAAGAGACGCGGAAGAAGTCGTTCTGGACGGCCGCAAGATGAATTACTACCGCGGCCCGCGAGTTGATCCCTCCAGCGTGACCGAGGACGGCAAGCCCTTCCAGAACATCGACGAGTTCCGCCAGTTGCTGCTGCGCGACAAGGACCAACTCGCCCGATCTCTGACCACGAAGCTGGTGACCTACGCCACCGGCGGAGCACCAACCAAGGCCGATCGCCCAGAAGTCGAAGCCATCGTGGCCCGCGTGCGAGACAAGAACTACGGCTTCCGATCGCTGTTGCACGAAGTGGTGCAAAGCACCCTGTTTCAGAACAAATGAAATTGGCAGAACGATGAGGCGAAGAAACACCATGACACGCATCCGATTTGTGTTCGCGGTCTTTCTGATGACAGCGACCGGGGTGTCCCGCGAAGCGGCGGCTCAAGAGGTCGGCACAAAACAAATCCCCGCACTTCAAGTCTCGGACAGCCTCAAGCGACCCGAAAAGTTGACCGCCACGATTGGTGACGTCTTGATTCGAATCGACGGCCCCAAGTTGTGGACGCTCAGCGGGATTGACTATCAGAGTTCCCAAATCGCCGTTCAGGACAGTGCCTATGGCTCCGTTTTCAACCTCAAGGGAGTCGGGATTCTGGGTTCAGCCCATTTTCTGGATGTGCCGGGCAAACCGGGTGACGTTGAGAAAGAACAGGTCTCGCTCGTCGAACTCTTCCTTGATGAGCGTCCTGTCTCGGAAATCACCCCGACGATGAACATCACCGGCAAGTCGTTCCGCATGAATCGCGAATCGAAGATCCGGGCGATCCAACTCACTTCGAGTGTGATTCTTCGTGACGGCGTTTTGATCGAAACCGTCCGCATAAAAACGAATGAGTCGGTCGATCTGAGGGTCAGTTACCCGCTCATGTATGCGTGGTCGCCTCTGATGTCTGAGTATCTCTTCGGTAACGACGACGGCGTTCAGAAACGTGGCGTGTTTCTCAACGAATCCGCAAAGCCGAGCGAAGGTCTGGAAAAAGCATCGCGCTGGATGGCGGTCTACAACGCGAAAGACAAGAAGGGAGCGGTTTTGTACGTCCTGCAGCAACCGTCAAAGGAAGAGGCATGGCTGCAATTCACGGATGCTCCGGGAGTCTACCGCAAGCTGCGGCTGATGATTTTCTCAGAGAGGACCATGCCGGCCGGCTTCGACGGCGTGTTTCAATCAGCGGTCGGATTCTTCACGGCCACAGACAACGATTGGGAAACCGCGGCCCAACAACGGATGCTTCAACTCCAGTCTCTTGTTGTTACTCGGCGCGGGGCCAACCAGCCGATTGACAAACCACAGCCGGAATGAGACGTTGATTCACCAAGCGATGAACCCATGTCAGTCAATCCGGGATCGCTCGCACACGGATAACTTCGCCGTCCGACGAGTATGGCGCACCACAATCAAAGCGATACCAACCATGCCCAAACGCACTAATCCATTTCAGGAACTCGTGACGCTTATCCAAGAAGCGCTGGCACCTGTCGGTGCGACGGTTACTTCATCAGCAATGGTGCCCGGAAAAACGTCTGGAAGCCTCCGAGAAATCGACGTCCTTGTCGAAACGTCCGTCGGCCCCTTTCACATCAAGATCGCCGTTGAGGCCAAAGATGAGGGACGACCGCTTGATGCAACAAAAATCGAGACGATTATCGGCAAGTACCGCGGAAGTGGCGCGATCCAAGTGAATAAGATCGTTGTCATTGCTCGCAACGGATTCACACAAGAAGCGAGGACGCGTGCAGATGACGAAGACATCGATCTACTAACTCTAAATGAAGCTAAAGTGTGTAAGTGGTGCCGATTCGTACCGAAGTCATTCAAACTGCATTTTCCACCGATGTCAGTTGGATTCAAACTTGCACCCGCCCTTCCAAAGTCGGTACTCGCTTCCGATTGGACAAAGAAAGCCAAGTTCATTTGCCTTTGTCACGGGTACGACTACGGAACACCTCAGTTCATGCAGCAACAGGTTCTTTTTCGAAGAATTCTCCCGAACAAAATGCTTGTCGATAAGATGCACGACGTGGCCGTAAATGGAAGTTCTGGTAAGGCTGACCTTCATTTTACTGTGCCCTTGGCAAATCACATCCTTCGCTTCGACGGCAGTGATTATCCCGCAAAATCAGCCACGATGTGTTTTCGGTATGTAAATGCTCAAGGTCCGATGAAGTCGTCGGTCTACAGAATGCAGGATGAAGAGGGCGGGCAAACAACGGTCGTGCATTCTGAAGGGACCGTAGGTGGTCACAAAATTAAGATGCTCATGCCGCTCGGTAAGCCCGACTCTCGTGGAATTCTTAAGGTCGAGGCCCCACCCCCAAACACCAATGCTTTGAAAGGCCCGTCATGGACGCTGAAGAACGGAGACTGGGTCCAGTTTTCCCCACCTGAAGCAAAGCCCGAATCCTAAAGACGTTTAATCTGGGCGACGGTTGAGCGTGGGATTAGAAATCGATTTTGCTGGCTGCCACCCGTTTAGCTTTGGCTATCGGCGGACTCCCAATCTTTGCTCGACAAGGAGTTTCTCATGAAGCTTGATCGTCGAACCTTTCTCCGCGGCGCGGGTGTCGCGATGGCGCTGCCTCTGCTGGATGTCATGTCGCGGCGGGCTGCCGCCGCTGCGCCGGCGATCAAGCGACGGATGGTCTGCATTAACACGCCGCTCGGAGTGCATCCAGAGTATTTCTTCCCGGAGAAAGCGGGGCGGGACTATGAGCTGTCTCCTTACCTGGAAGTCCTCAAGGATTTTCGCGACGACTTCACGGTGATCTCCGGGTTGTCGCATCCGGACGTCGGACCCAGCCACGATTCCAACTACAGCTTTCTGACCGCAGCGCCGCATCCGGAGCAACGGGCCGGATTTCGCAACAGCATTTCGCTGGATCAATTCGCGGCCGAACACCTGCACGGCGAGACGCGATTCGCCGCCTTGCCGCTGTCGTGCGAGGGGTTTGGTTTGTCGTGGACGCGCAGCGGGGCATCAGTGCCGACGGAGAGTTGGCCGTCGAGCGTGTTCGCCAAACTGTTTCTGGAGGGGCGGCCGGACGAGATTCAGGCTCAGGCTCGGCGATTGGAAGATGGTCAGAGCGTGCTCGACGCGGTTCGCGATCAGGCGAAGCGGTTGCAGGCGAGTGCCAGTGCTGGCGACCGCGAAAAACTCGACGAGTATTTCACCAGCATCCGCGAATTGGAGCAGCGATTGGCTCAGGCCGAAGCGTGGTCCAAGAAGCCCAAGCCGAAGGTCGATGTGAAGCCGCCTCAGAACATCCAAAACAGCGCCGACTTGATTGGCCGGACTCGGCTGTGGTTTGATCTTATTCACCTGGCGCTGCAAACGGACTCCAGCCGACTGGTCACGCTGCAACTGTTGGGGACCAGCAGCGTGCCGCCGATTCAAGGCGTGAGCCAGGGCCATCACGATCTGTCGCATCACGGCAAAGACCCGACCAAGATCGCTCAGCTCAAAATCCTCGAAGTGGAAAAGTTGAAGGAGCTCCGCACGTTCCTGACTCAGTTGAAACAAACGCAGGAGGAGGGAGACAGCCTGCTCGACCGGACGATGGTCTTCTTCAGCAGCAACCTGGCTGACGCCAGCAAGCACAGCGTCAAGAACATGCCGGTGCTCCTGGCCGGTGGCGGCTTCAAGCACGGCCAACATCTGGCCTTCGACGAAAACAAGAATCCGCCGCTGAGCAATCTCTTCGTGAGCATGCTCCAGCGCATGAACATCGAAACCGAAAAATTCGGCTCCAGCACGGGAACACTTACGGGCTTGGAAATGTCGTAGTCATCCGCCGCGGTCAATTCGACTTGGCATTCGCGATCACGAAGTCGGCCAACTCTTGGCACTGAAAGAAACCGGACCACATGTTGTGGCCTTGTCCGGCTGGGATGATGAGCTGCATCTCGCCGCCGAGAGCTTCGTAGCGCTTCCGCACTTCGCCGGAGTTGGCTTCGAGTGGGACGACTTTGTCGATGTCGCCGTGGATCGCGAACAGCGGCACTTTGGCCTTGGCCAGCGCGGCGAGTCGGTCGATCGGATTGTGCTCGGCGAGCTGCGCGGTGAGTTCATCCGGTTTCAGGTGGTAGGCACCGCTGGCTTTGGGAACTCCCGGATAGCTGGCGATGTTGCAGACCGGATAGATGCCCGCGAAACCGCCGACCTTGTCCGGGTTCTCGACGGCCCAACCCAAAGTCATCAGGCCGCCACGACTACGGCCGAGCAGCACCGGCTTTGTCGAGAAGCCGCGTTTCTCGGTCAGCTCGCGATGAAACGCCGAGAACAGTTTGCGACCATCCGGGCTGCCGAACGACTCGCCAACGTCGATGCCCGCGATCGCGATGCCAACTTTCGTGAAGCGTTCAAACATCCAACGCTCTTCGGTGCCGGGCAGATTGGGAAGCGTCGGCGCGTACCAGACCCACGGCGTCGCGCCGTCAGACTTCTTGTCGGGCGGGATCACAAACGCGGTGCGTCCCTCGACACGAAACACCTCGCCTGGCATCGGCAACTTTTTTTCCGGCGGAGCCGTCTCGATGGTTTGAGCCTCGGCCGCTCGCACGAGCACGACAGCAAACAGCGTGGCAATGATCCGTTTTGCGTCCTTCATCGATCAAACCTTTCGTTGGCAGCATCGCGTCGCCGAAGTCGTGAGACTTCGGACATCAAACCGAAAACCGAACTCTCACGAGTTCGGCGACCCATCAGCCAATCCGAAACAACTTCTTCGCGTTCTCGAAGAGGATTTTCCGCTCGGCGGCTTTGTTCGGGGCGAGCTTCCGAATCGCGGCGATGGTCTGCGAACCCGAGCATCCCGGCCCCATGCCGACTCGATCGTCGCAGTCGCTGCCGTAGAGGATTTTGTTTTGATGGCGGTCGAGGAAACCGCGTGTGTGGTCTTCGTCGCGAGTCAACGCATTCAGGCCGGAGCCAGCCGACATATCGGCGAACATGTTGGGGTAGTCGGCCAGATAGCGATCCGTCAGTCCGCCGGCAGTCACCTTCCCCTTGGGGTACAGCACCTTCTGGTCAGAGTGATTCTTGTCGATGTTGGCCCACCAGGTCTGAGCGTGGCCGATGAAGATCGTCGTCGGAAATTTTTCGAGCATCTTGTGCAGCCGCTCAAAACCGAGGTTGTAGGTGCCGTGCTGGAAGTGCATGAGAATTGGCACTCGGTATTCAGCCGCCAACTTGTAGAGGACTTGGCTTTCGGCCGAGTCGCATTCGACTCCGAACTTTTGCTCGCCGATGATGATCGCGCCGCTGTCGAGATACTTGACGATCTCCGCGCGGGCTTCGGGCAGATCGGTCACTTCGTTGGCTCCGAAGAAGAACTCTTTCGGATGCTGCCGCGACATCGTCAGTGCCGTCTCATTGCCGCCGGCACCCACTCCGCCAAGGGCATTGTGCTTGCCATCGGCGGTGGAGGGCCGTTTGACGGCGCTCCCTGCTGGCAGCAGGATCGTCTGCGTGACTCCCATCGTCCGCTGGTGAGCGATGAGTTGCTCGGCCGTTCGCTCGCGATAGTTGGTGTGTTGGTGGATGTCGATAATCGGCTCAGCCGCTGCATCGTCCGCCCCGCGCGAGAGGGACGACAGCGCGGCCACGCTGCCCGATAACGAAGTGACGAGGAAACCACGACGTGACAGAGGACTCATGGCGAACTCCGGAAGGAGGAGGGTATATCGGTCATCAAGATCCGTGAGAGAGATCGGTGAATTGCTCGACCTGTCCACGGCAGACGAACAGACTACTGACGCAGAGACCGTTTTCGTAGCCACGGTCAATTGCTGTGTCACGGCTGGCCAGTTTGTCGCGTTGGGAAATGTAGGGTGGGTCGAGTCATC
>CAZILR010000302.1:4310-6648 GCA_964539995.1 uncultured Planctomyces sp. | reverse complement strand
CCTTGCAGACGTAGCGCCGTGGCTAAGTCGCGCAGACACGGCAGCCGGTGCGGCTCGTCCGTCGGTGCGTCGAGCAATCGCACCGCGCGGGCGAACTGCTTGGCCGCTTTGTCGTGCTGGCCGAGTACCATGCGAATGTCGCCAGCTCGCAAGAACGCTCCCGCCGCCTGATAGCGGACAGCCGGATCGTCGCCCCGTTCGACCAACACGTTCTCGAAAAATTCGAGGGTCGTGTCGAACAGCAAGCTGCTGGTCCGTTGTTGCAGAGGTTCATACCGAAGCTGCTGGCCGACCTGGCTGACTCGCCGGACCACGTCGATCGCGTGGAGAAAATTCGTTTCCGCACGGGCTTGAGCCTCGCGAGCGTTCTGACGTTCGACGTCCGCGATGCGGCGTTGTTCGTTGGCTTGATCGCGATCGCGGCGAGCGTCCGCTTCGCTGTTGCTCGCTTGCTTCGCGGCGTCGTTTGCTCGGCGTACTTCATGCAAAATCTCCGCCCAACCTCCCACTGTCAGAACGGCGATCAATGCGAGCAACGCCGCCACGGCCGGTCGCCGACGAATCCACTTTCGGCCTCGCTCAATCCAACCCGAAGGCCGAGCCATGATCGACTCGTTGCGCAGGAATCGGCCCAGATCGTCCGCCAACTCCAGCGCGGTCGAGTAGCGCCGCGACGGAGACTTTTCGAGACACTTCAAACAGATCGTTTCCAAATCTGGCGGAATGCGCGGTTGAAGCTGCCTCGGCGGGACCGGCTCTTGCTGTTGCACCTGCTCGAGCGTTTGCAGGATCGTCGCCCCTTGAAACGGCGGGCGGCCGGTCAACGCTTCGTACAGGATCGCTCCCAGCGAATAAATGTCAGGTGCGGGGCTGGCCGACACGTTCGATTGCCCTGCTTGTTCGGGAGCCATGTAGCTGGGCGTGCCGATGACCTGCCCGGTCGTCGTGAGTTCGCTGTCGCCGTCGAGCAACCGAGCCAATCCAAAATCACTGATCTTGAGAGTGGGGAGAGGGGAGTGGGGAGGGGTGAGAGAAGGGTTGGGAGTGCGTCCGTTGTTTATCTCACTTCGAGTGAAGTGCGAAGTCCCGCGAGCATTCGGCTGACCTCTTCGGTCTGACGGAGAAGCTCCTGAAGCTTCGCGTCCGGCAGCAAGCCGACTCGCTCGCTCAGAATCAGATGAGTTTCCAATTCTTTCAACGATCCCCTCGCGATACTGAGGAAGTTGAGAAACTCTTTCGTGTGCTGCCTCGCCTGTCCCTCCGCGATGTTCGCTGGGATGGATGTGGCTGCTCGACGGATTTGGCTGGTCAGCCCGTAAAGTTCGGACCTCGGATACGTCTTCGTGGCCTCGTAACACGAGACCGCCAGATCCATCCCCTTTTGCCATATTTTGAGTTCGCGATAACTCTGAATCGTCATTTGGTTTCCTCTGTTGTGATGACCAACCGCCCTCCCCACTCCCCACTCTCCACTCCCCACTCAACAATATGTTGGCGGGTTTGAGGTCGCGGTGAATCACGCCCCGCTCGTGAGCGAAGTGCATCGTGCGGGCCAGCGATTCGATCAGCCACGCGGCGGTTTCAATCGGTAGCGGCCGGCCGTTGAGCCATTGCTGCAACGTGCCGCCGGGAACGTACTCCAGAGACAGAAACGGCAGCCCGTGGTGCTCGCCGACTTCGTGAATCTGCACGATCCCCGCGTGCTGCAGTTGTGCGATCGCTTTCGCTTCCTGTTGCAAGCGCGCCAAGACCTGCTCACCGGCCAGCGGCCCCGCCAGAATCATTTTCAATGCGACCAGCCGATTGAGATTCTGTTGCCGCGCCTTGAAGACGACCGCCATGCCCCCTCGGCCGATCTCTTCGAGCAATTCGTAGCCGGGCGGAGGAGAGACTTCGATCGGAAGCTGTCTTCGATGACGTGAAGCCGCTTCGCCGTTGAGCGTCGCGCCATAATCTGAATCGTCGAGCATCGCGGAGTCTGGCTCGAATCCGTCGCCGGTCCAGTCTTGATCGACGGCACGATGCACCTCGAACTGTCGTTGAAGTTGCTCCGTCAATTGGGGGAACCGCTCGATGTACTCGTCCACGGTCGGCTGATCTCCGTACTCCTCGCGAATCAGCAACTCGTGGTACAGCAGGTCGAGCAAGCGATCGTCATCGCTGCTCAACAATTCAAATCGCTCGCCGAGCGATTCCACGCAGACTCGCTCGCCCGTTCGCCAACGCGAACGCAATTCGGTCGCTAGCAGCCGTACCTCATCCAACGGCGAGGCATCTTGAACCATCCGGTCAACGGTTTCACTCACGTCATCGCCTTTCCATTTTCATCCCGCTTGCT
>CAZILR010000302.1:0-4300 GCA_964539995.1 uncultured Planctomyces sp. | reverse complement strand
AGGATGGCCGCCCTCGGCCGTCCTCCGTCGAACACGGACGGCCGAGGGCGGCCATCCTACAGACCTCATGCTGACGCCCCTTCCAAACCAAACTCGGCGGTGATGCGGTCGAGTGCTCGCGTGAATCTCATGCGGACGGCGGCGGGATGCTCGTTGAGTTGTTGCCCGATTTCGGTCCATTGCCAGCCATCGGCTCGCCATTCCATCAGGCGTTGTTCATCGTGCGAGAGCCGGCTGCGAACACGATCCAGCAACTCACGATCCGCCACAATCGAAGACGGCCCTGGCGATCGTTCGACGAACTCCTTCGTCGACAGATCTTTCAAATCGAGCGACACATCGCGACGACCGTCACGTCGGGTCGCTCGGTCACGCCGGACCCAATCGGTGACTCGATTGCGAGCCATCGTGACCAGCAGGTTGAGCAAGTCGCGCGGTGATTCGACATCAAACTGCCCAGCCGCCGCACGTACGAAGAATGCCGCCATCACCGACTGACACAGATCGGCCGAATCGACCAGACGCCGCAACTGCGAGTCGGTCATACGAATCCGAATCGTGCGCCGAATCTCCGGCTCGTACGCGCGAACCAGATCGTCCGCTGCCTGCGGATCCCCCTGACGAACTCGATCAAACAACGCGAGAAACGGAGTCATCATGCCTCCTTCAAAGTGCCGTCACCCGATCACGGCACGCCGATAGCCTATCGCGCATGATGCCAGACAACAGCGTCAGACGCTCGTTGGCAGTGGCAAACCGAAGCGGCGCGAGAATCTCGAAAAATCGTGTTCGCTCGACGAGTTCGATGTCGTTCGCGTGATCAAAGGCAGGGGTTACTGCGCGAAGCCGCAACATCCTCAAAGCGTGTTCCCTCGGTCGGATGACTCTCGTTTCTCTAGTCGAACACGTCGCTGCATCTCTTCTCGCCCCACTTTTTGGAGTTGCTCTCATGCTGATGATGTCTCGCAGGTCATCTTTCGCTCGTTCGCTGTGGACCACATCGAAGAAAGCTCGGCGGAAGAATTGGAGCCAGCCGAGAGTTGAGCCGTTGGAAGCGAGACTGGTCATGAGCGCGGGACACGCGAACGCTCCGATGACGGCGGAACACCTGGCGGTGTTCGGGACTCACGATGACGTCACGCATGACGTCACTGGCGGATTGGTTCCGACTGCGGAGGTCAACAATTATTCGATCGCCAGCGGCGATTGGGACGACCCGACGACTTGGAGTGACGGCGTTCCCGACGATGATGACAACGTGCTGATCTCGCATGACACGGTCGTCACGATCGACAGCGACGTGACGGTCAGCTCGACGGACAGTCGCGTGGCGATCCGAACGGTTCGCGTTGATGGCGAGTTGGAATTCGATCCACACGCCAACACCAAGCTGCTCGTCGACACGATCGTCGTGATGGGAAGCGGCGTGTTCGAGATGGGGACTGAGGCCGAGCCGATCGATGCCACGCACCGTGCCCGGGTGATCTTTGCGGATCGAAAGGTCGGCCTCAGTCCCGCCGAGCAAGCGGATTTCGATCACCAGCAGTTCCATTGGGATCCGCTGCAATTCAGTCATGGGCTGTTGTCGCACGGGGCCGTCAGCATTCACGGAGCGCACGTCACGAGTTTTGTGTCGGGCCAGGCTCCGACCAATCTCGCAGGGAGCACGAAATTCGATCTCGGTATGCCGGTGCCGAGCACTTGGAAGGTTGGCGATCGGCTCATCATTTCCGGAACGACGGCGACGAACGCGGCCAACGTCAACCAGGATGAGGAGGTTGCGATCGCGGGGATCAGCGGAAATCTCATCACGCTCAATACGCCGCTCAAGTACCAT
Source organism: uncultured Planctomyces sp. (assembly GCA_964539995.1). GTDB lineage: Bacteria > Planctomycetota > Planctomycetia > Planctomycetales > Planctomycetaceae > SXKJ01. The sequence goes on along the minus strand of CAZILR010000302.1, from coordinate 2,463 downwards.
CACTTCAAGAACACCAGCTACGTCGCCGACGTGAATCGCAACGCGACGTTTGAATCCGAAACGCCCGGCACCATCGCGCGGCGTGGGCATGTGATGTTCATGCACAGCGACCATGTGCATGTGGACTCAGCGGGTTTCTACGGCTTGGGCCGCACTGACAAGCGAACGGTCATCGACGACGTCGTGCTTTCGGCGGATCCCGACCATCCGGGGCACATCACGGCTGATGTGCTGCTGAAGGACGTCAACCCGTCCGATCCGACGCTCGGCCATCGAGTGCTCGTGCCGGTCGTCGATGCGGCGGGGAAGACGGTCATTGATCCCGCGACCGGCCAGCCGAAGATGCAAATCGGCAAGACCGGCCTGAACCCGCGAGGCCGGTACTCGGTTCACTTCCATCGCACCGGGACCAACTACGAAGACGAGCCGGCGACGATCGACAACAGCGTCGTCGTCGATAGCCCGGGCTGGGGCATCGTCAATCACAGCAGCTATGTGAACGTGACCGACAACGTCGTGTTCAACGCGACAGGAGCGGCGTTCGTCACCGAGGCCGGCGACGAAATCGGCAGCTTCGATCACAACCTCGCGATGCACTCGCTGGGCTCCGGTATGGGCATCAAATCGCGTGAGACGTTTCAAGACTTCGGCCATCAAGGAGACGGCTTCTGGCTGCAAGGAGGCAACGTCTCGCTGACGAACAACGTGGTCTCCGGCCAGCGGCACAGCGGCTATGTCTTCTTCCCGAAGGGGCTCGACCAGAAGGGACTCGGCGTGACGGAAATCTTCGGCGAGAACCTTGCGCCGCACTATGCCTGGGCCGATCCGACGAAGCATTACGAAGTCGCCGACGTCCCGCTGCTGGAGTTCAAAGGAAACCTCGCGTTCGGCGCGGAGAACGGCTTTGAGTCGTGGTTCACGCTGCTACACGCCAATCACGAGAGCCGCAGCGTGATCGAGAATTTCAAAGTCAACAACGTGACCAATGGGATCGAGATTCCGTACACGAACAACATGACGTTCAAGAACGTGACCGTGACCGGCAACTTCTCGAAGCCGATTTACGTCGGCATCGAACGGAACTCGATCACGCGCAACATCATCTACGACCACGTCAACGTCCAAGGCTTCGCGGTGGGCATCAACGCACCGCAGTCAGGCGTCAACACGATCGTCGGAGGCAAATTCAACAATCTGCGGAACATCAACATCGTGACGACCGCCGACAAGACGCGAGTCGTCAACATCAACGATGCCAGCCCGATTGACCCCATCGTGTTCATCAACAACTTGAAGCCGCTCGTCAACGGAGTCGCGACGCCCGTCAAACAGTACGACATCTACATGCAGGCCGACTTCCTGCCGCTCTTCAACGATCTGACGAAGCTGTTCAATCCCGATGTTGTGCAAATCGGGTTGCTGACGCACAACGGCGAACAGGTCTATTTCAACGAGCAAGCCTCTGGCTTCACGCCGTTCCCCAGCACGACGCAATCCAACAAGGCTCTGTTCGGCCCGAAAGCCGCCGCGTATGTCCCGGCCGAACTGCTCAACAAAACAAACGCGCAGCTCTACGCTCAGTATGGTCTCGCGATCGGCGGCATCGTCGCCCCGGCGAACGCCATTCCCGATCCGCTGGTCAACGGCATTGTGGGAGCAAAGGCCGATTATCCGGTGACCGTCTATCTCTTCAGCCCGACGTACTACAACTACGTCCTGAGCGGCCCGTACAAGCTGACCTACGGCTACACGAACCCGAACCCGGCCCCGAACACGAACCCAGGCGTGTACATCGCCGAGTCCACGCCAACGCCGCTCAACAACGGCTGGAATGTCGTGACTCGGCAAGTGATGGGGCAGCCTCGCTCGTTCCTGGTCTTCGGCGACAACACGCCGCCGAGCTTGCAACTGAGCGCGAAGATGCCCGGCACGATCAACAAGGCCGATCTCGACAACGGCGCGACGTTGATGGTCGATGGCCAAGTGCTCGACGACAGCTTCGGCATGTTGCACTTCCAGCAGTCGATCAAGCTCAACGACTCGAAATTCGTCTCGGCGTTGAAGACTCGCGCCGATGGAACGCAATACGTCACCATCACGATCACCATCCAAGACTGGGCCAAAAACAAGACGATCGTGAACATCGACCTCAACGTGACCCTGACCGCCACCCTGCTGAAAGACATCGGCCGCAAAGACGACCCGTTCTTCGTGTCGTCGAACACGCTGCTGGCGCTGATTAGCTAGAAGCGTTTCAAACCCCTGAAGGACGAGAAATCACCCTACCGCGACCTTCAGGGAGCGGCCTTATTCAGCATAGCGGCCGCTCCCTGACGGTCGCGGTACGGTTTTGAAACGCAACATCTCATGGAGCCGTTCGGAGTGAACTCAATCGTGAGTCGTCCAAATCCAGTCGGTACATGATTTGGTTGTAGTCGTAGCGCGGCGTCTGATCGGCGTTGC
>CAZILR010000301.1:0-6652 GCA_964539995.1 uncultured Planctomyces sp. | reverse complement strand
GTTCTTGCGATAATCCCATTCGGCTTGCGGCAGCTCACAGTCGATGAGGTAACGGAACTGCGCGAGAATTTGTTGGCGGACTTCGTTCTTCGACAGCGAGAGGATGAAACAGGCTTGCGAGAGGCTGATCGTGTCCATGCCGTGCAGCGACAGGAGTTTGTTTTCCGTGCGGAGGAATTCGCTGTCCATTTCGTACAGCTCATCGATGAAGTCGCGGCCGAAGAAGGCGTAGAGGTACTTGCGATCGCGATCGATCTGTCGATGTTGATTCGGGAACTGAGCATCCACTTGGGCACTGACTAACCCAGCTACTTCCTGGATGGCTCGGCGCAGGTATCCCAGCGATTGGTTCGTCAGAAACCGCGAGAGGTCGATGTGCCCCTCAACCCGAGTGGCGACTTTCTCCATGCGGTCTCCGTGCTCGCCGTTGATTTGCACGGTGAAGATGCCGACCTTCACCTGCCCCAGCGGCGAGTCGATCTGATTGATCATCGTGCGAACTTTGTTGATCCCGCGAATCGGGCCGCGGAGTTGCAGAACTCCCTCGCCAATGACGCTCACCGAGACCTGTGTGACCGGGTCAATGGATTGCACGTCGCCGGGGACGTAGGTATCCGGGTCTTCGGAGCTGGCGGCGACTTCCGCGCGGAACTGATTTTCACGGGCGCGGTCTTCGAGTTCTTGGGACCGTTCGACTTGATCGCGCAATTCGTTCTCAGCTTGCCGCTTGTCCGCCATTGATCGCTCCAACTCGGCGACTCGCCTGGCCGCATCGCGAATGTCTTGCAACAGCGCTGCTTGAGTCGGAACGAACTGTGGTACGGCAGTTTTGTTCGCTTCCGCTTTTGCGATCTCTTGTTGTTGCTGAGCGTAAATTGCCCGCAACTCTTCGAGATTCTGCCGTGCGACGGCGAGTTCTCGTTCCGATTGCCGATTTGCCGTCGCGGCTCGAATCGCCTCGTCCGCCTTGGCCTTGCGGTCGCGAGTCGATTGCTCGGCGGTTTCGCGGGCCGACTTCGCGGTGAGCTTGGCTCGATTCACACCCGCCTGGTTGAGTGACTTCACATTGCGATTGATGATCTGCGCCACTCGATGCCCGTCGCGGATGTAGTACAGCCGAGCGACTCGCGTCTCGACATGATCGCCCGGATTGAAGACTTCTTTCTGCGAGCGTTCGGGACGCGGCACATATTCAGGAAACGGGACATGCGTGCCAGACGGGCGTTCGGGCAGGGAGTTAAACGTGAATTTGCGCGGCTCGGCCAGTGAGTTGCCGGCGACGTCAGCGACCGTGGCCTTCACTTCGATCTGGTACAGATCCGTCACCAGCGATCCGAGGTTGAGCCGCACGACGAAACTATCGCTGGGACGATCAAGGATCGTGAAGCTGGTATGAGACGTCGCAAACTCGTGCTGCCCCGCCGCGCGGTGAACTAAAAAGTTCCCCGGAGTGATCGTGTCCGGGTTGAGATCATTGTGCGAGAATTGAATTTCCAGCACGCCAATCCCTCCGGCCTCACCGACCAGTCGCACTCCCAAAATTCTTGGCGGCACTTTGTCAGCCGGTGCGGCGGCCGCATCTGCGGCGGGCTTGTTCGGCTGCTTGGCGGGAGCAGGCTCAGCCGGGTCTTCGAGGTCCGACTCCTGAAACGAGGCGAGTTGCACGTTTGACGTCGGAGCCAATTTCAGTCGGCGACGGTTCCACATTGGCCGTGCATCGACTGATGAAATGCGAGCCGGAGTACCGCGAATTCCTGGATCCACCACTGGACGCGAACTCGAAGTCCCCAAAACCAACGCCATCATCGCGCCGCACACCACGATCCCGCAGCAACAGACTGACGCGACAGCGATCACTTTCAGATTCTGCATGATGCGGATCCTCCGTGATCCGGTACGACGCGCGACAAGTGCTTCGGCTAGCGAATCGTTTTTTCAAACACCGTGGTCTCGTCCTGTGTTTTTTCGGCGGCTTGTTTGAGCGATTCGAGATTGGCTTGGGTATCAGCGTCCTTGCCGATCCCTTGCAGTTGTTGGATGCCTGGCAGAGCGCTGAACCCATCTTTGACTCGCGTGACAGTGGCCGATGCGACGTTCGTGGCGGTGCCAGCGGCTCCCTTGACCGTCGTATGAACCGTCTTGGCCGCGTCTTGAACCGATCGCTTCAGCGGAAAGCGATCGCTGAAACTTTTGTGCTGTTTGGTCAACGCCGCGTCGTGTTCCTGCTTGACCCGGCAAAGTCCTCGGCCACGCTTGTAGGTCATGACGACTTGTTCGCAACCCGCCTTGCCGCGAAACGTCAGCACAACGCGCTGGTCTCGATAGACGTAGGTAATGCCGTCCTCGTCGTAAACAATGATTGGTGCGCCCGATGGCAAATTCACTTGAGCGTACAGCCGCTTGCCGGTGCGAGGGTGACAGGCCGAAACCACAGTCGGTCCGCCAGCCAGCAGCGGTCCCTGAAATTCTTTGTCGCCGTTGTAGAAGTTGCGATGGACGTGCAACGTCGGTTGGACTTCCGCCTGCCAACCCAGCTCGGGATCACGGATCAGTTCGACTCCCGAAATGTCTCGGTCCATCGTGCCCGGTGCGTAGACGACCAGTTCGTCGAAGCCGGCGACTCGCGTTTCCGCGAACGCGGCCAGCGAACTTCCGAGCAGCCACAGAGTCGCGCACGCGGAAATGCTCCACGCCGCCACCTGCCCGAATGTCTTCATGGCCCCTCCCTGATCGACGAACTTCGACACCGTCCCTGGTCGAAACCGAGAATCTGCGCAGACTCTCGGTAGTTCGGTCTATCGGTTGCGTCGCGTCTCGACCTCGACCTGGAGGTGGGTCAATTCCTGGTAGGCGGACCCACAAATTCGCAAGTCTTCAGGACAAATCAGGGAGATTGCGTAGTCTTCCCCTTTTGACATCCAAAAGTTTTGCGTGCATTCAAACAGCATCGGCCCATTTGGGCTGATCGCCATCGAAGCCACTTCGGTCGAACTGAAGCCGCGCACGCGAATCGTCACTCGGCAACCATCGGTGCGTTCTTTGACCAATGGGCTTACCGCGCCGGACGTTGGCAGATCCTGGATTCGTCCCGTGAAGAGCACCCGGCCGTCGGAGTACGCCGCCAAGCGGATGTCACTGAGCCGCACAGGAGCCGCATCGATCGACCGAATCTCCGCCGTTGTCGTGACGTCGCGCGCCGCCGCGTGAAACACTTTCCGAAAAGTCTTGGCGGGATTCTTCGCATCGAGCGCGGGATTCAGCGCTCGGCGAACGAGGTTGAGATCCTCGACAAGTTCCTCTTGCTCCAGCATCGCCGTGTAAATCCCGCGTGACACGACATCGCCGTGACGATAATTCGCGCGAGCCGGAGCACCCGGCAACATCCGAGCCTTCACGCGAAAATGGTCCCCCGCGAAAACGGACGCGCCTCCAGCAAGGCAGACCAACAACAGCGGCTTCCAAGACCAGTGCATGGGAACGACATCCAAGCCCGACGATTCGACGGACTGGTCGCAAGAATTTCGAAGTCCCGACAACAGAGGTTGATCGGCTGAACGGTCGGAGGAAGCTCGCTCCAACTCCCCAGCTTACGACAACCGCGATGATCGCTTCTGTGGCCTTAGACTTCCCAGTTTGACGCGACCACTGGTGATCGTTGTTCAGGAGCGACCGATCCCAAAGTCGCGCAGTGCGTCGATCAGTCGATCGATTTGCTCGCGCGTGTTGTAAAGATGACACGACACGCGAATCAGCCGCTCGCCTCGCCAATGGATGATCGGAATTTCGATACCGAACTTCTCCCACAGCGGAGTTTGAAGCTGATCGCGAATCCCCTGCCTGGGAGCCGGACCATCTGTGGGAATTGGCATCGCAATCATCGAGCCGTACCACTCACGGCTGTCGGGGATCGGCGGTTCGAGTCCGGTGAGTTCGACGATTCGCTGCCGAGCGTACTTCGCCAATTCGTGCGTTTGCTCGCGAAAAGTTTCCAACCCGAAGCGTTCGAGAAACTCGATCGCAGTCGGCATCGCCAGAAACGGAGCCGGGTCGCGCGTGCCGAGCCAGCGAAACTCGTCCTGCCAATGGGCAGGCCGACCGCTGACGCTGCCGCCCCAGCTCATGACCGGAGGCGACAACTTCTGCTGGTGCCGCTTGGCGACGAACAGAAAGCCGCTGCCGAACGGCGCGCTCAACCATTTGTGTCCGCTCGCGCAGTAGAAATCGCAGCCGAGCCGACGCAGGTTGATGTCCACCATTGCCAGAGCGTGCGGCCCATCAACGCAGACCGGCACGCCCCGCTTGGCCGCTTCGCGACAGATCGCGTCGATCGGAAAAATCACCGCCGTCTGCGAAGTAATGTGGCTGACGACGATCAGTTTTGTTCGCTCGGTGACACCGGCCATCAACGCGGCAACTTGCTCGTCAGCAGACGTGATTGGCCGGGGCAGGTGCTGCACAACGACTTTGGCTTGCGCTCGATCACAGGCTCGCCGCCAGATGCGCATGACTGCGCCGTATTCCTGGTCGCTGAAGAGGACTTCGTCTCCCGGTTGCAACGAGAAACTGTCGGCGACGATGTTCATCGCGACGGTCGCGTTGTCGCAGAACAGCAGATCGTTGCCATCCGCGCCGATGAACTGGCCGAGCTTCGTGGCTGCGCGATCCAATTCCGATTCCATCCGCCGCAAGAAAAAATCCATCGGCTGTCGTTCGAGCTGCTCGGTCCATCTGTGTCGCGACTCACGCACGCAGCGCGGCGACGGACCAAAAGAGCCGTGATTCAAATACGTCGCGCCTTCAGGAAAGGACCACTCGTCGGAGATCAGCATCGAAAAACTCTCTCTCTAGTGAAACAGGATTGAGAGCAAACTAACCCGAAGCGTCAGCGAGGGCGAGCGCTCCACCAACTCTTCCGATTCAGAAGTATTCAGTCGCTCGCCCTCGCTGACGCTTCGGGTTACTTTGTGACTCGATCGTTCCACAAATCAGGAGTCTGCCGATGAATCTTTCCGAACTCAGCACCGCCCAGTTGATCGACGAATATCTGAAAGGTCCGAAGTTGCTGCGCGACGCGGTGGCCGGAATGACTCGCGAGCAATTGCTGGCTCGGCCGATCGCCGGCAAGTGGAGCACGCTGGAGTTGGTCGCGCACCTCGCAGACTTTGAGCCGGTTTACGGCGACCGGATGAAACGCACCCTCGCCGAGAACGAGCCGACGCTCTTCGGCGGCGATCCTGACAAGTTCGCCGCCAAGCTGGCGTATCACGAACGGGATCTCGAAACCGAATTGTGCCTGATCGACTGCGTGCGAAAGCAGATGGCGGCCATTCTGCGAACTGTTCCCGAAGCCGACTTTCAACGAGTCGGCCGGCACAGCGAAGCGGGACCGCTAACGCTACGGACGTTCCTCGAACGGATCACCGGACACATTCCGCATCATCTGCCGTTCATCGCCCAAAAGCGTCAAGCTCTTTCGGCGAGTTAGCCGTCGCAGTGGCGGTCGCGACGAGTTGGGCATCATGCTCTTGATGCCAGCGTGCAAGTTGTGCTTGCGAAATAGGGAAGGACTTCTGACGCTCCAACGTGGCGTGGAAGGATCGGCGGCTGTACTGGGCAGAGCGATGTGCCATGCAGCCAGTGAGCGTACTGGAGAGGACCAGCGCCAACACACACAGAGATTTTCGCCAACGAGTCAAACTCATGATGCCGCTCCGACTTGGTTCCATGACGGCGCGGCGAGCGGTGTTTCCGATTGAGTCGCTCGCACGGAAGCGGTTGCCGACAGAGGTTTCGTCAGCACACCGGTCATCGTCATGCCGAAGAAGCGTTGCAGGCCGGTCAGTCGCATCACGTTGAAGTACGCACACGAGGCGAAGAAGCCAAGCACGCTGAAGTCGAGATAACCGCACGGCTGAATTTCGCGAGTCTGCAAATCCACGATGTCCAGACCGCAACGCTGAGCCGCTTGCTTCACCGTCCGCGCGGAGTTCAGCAGGTAGCACGTCGGAAAGACGTCGTGCGGATCGGCTCGCTTGGTCAGCGCGAGGATGCGTTGCTTGAGTCCGTAGGGCATCCAGTGCGATGCGATCATCGCCGGGTGCCAGCGGTTGGGGGTCAGAAAAATGAACTTGCCGCCCGGCTTGAGCACTCGCGAGAGATTGCGGAAGAACGCCGTCGGGTCTTCGACGTGTTCCAGCACATAGCGGCAGATGGCCAGATCGACCGTGCCGCTGGGAATCTGCCAGTTCGGATCATCCGTCAGTAGTGTGAACGATTCGAGATGCGGGTTCTCGGCCGCCGTCGGATCGGGGTCGATCCCCCAGAGTTTGATGTTCGTGTGCTGGTGCCATGAGTACGGCGCGATCGCGCCTCGGCCACAGCCGACGTCCAGCACGGTCATTCCCGGTTCGACGGCCTTCGAGATGAGATCGTGATACACCGACATGCTCGTCGGCTTGTCACCGAACATGCGATTCCGCAGCTTTGCGGCCAGAGTTGAGGACATGACAGAGTCCTTTCCTGCACGAACGTAGGATGGCCGCCCTCGGCCGTCCTGCGGTTCGATCGAGAACACGGACGGCCGAGGGCGGCCATCCTACAGTTGTAGCCGACATCCGGGCGGCGGCGACCGCGTTGGTCCTTAAGCCGGGGG
>CAZILR010000300.1:0-6664 GCA_964539995.1 uncultured Planctomyces sp. | reverse complement strand
GCCAAGTCACTTCTTCCGCTCGCGGAGGATGGTATCGACCTGCTGCATGAAGTCCCGGACGTCCTGGAACTCGCGATAAACCGACGCGAACCGCACGAACGCGACGTTGTCCAATGTTCGCAGCCGGTTGAAGACTTTCTCGCCGATGTAGCGAGAGGGGACTTCCCGTTCGAAATTGTCATTGACGTCGGATTCGACATCACGGACAAGCTCGTCGATTTGCTCGGCGCTGATCGGACGCTTGTAGCAGGCTTTTTCCAGGCCCAGACGGAGTTTTTCGCGGTTGAAGGGGACTCGCGTGCCGTCCTTTTTGATCACCTTCATCGGCGATTCTTCGACCCGTTCGTGGGTCGTGAAGCGGCGGCTGCATTTGAGGCACTCGCGGCGGCGGCGAATCACGAAGGAATCGCTCATTCGCGTGTCGATCACCTTGGTTTCGTCGTGCCGGCAAAAGACGCACATCATGGGCGTGACTCCGTTCCCCAACCTACTGACCAGCCAAGGCGTTCTGGTTGCAATGCCCCCAATCGCCTCCTAAACTCCCGCCCCTCCTGCGGCCGGTCAATTTATACGCCCGGCCGGAGTGACTGACAAACCTGCCCGATTTGAATTGCGGAAAGATCCAAGGAGTTGTGACGTGGCGATGCACAAAAGTTTGCGGCGAAAAAGTAGTATGGCTCGCCGCCGAAGTGTCCTCTCTCGCGAAGAACGCATTCTTCAGATGAAGGTGGACGAAAAGTGGATCGACGGTCGCAGTCCCTTCGCCCTGCCGAAGACACGCGTTGCGATTCAGACCGTCGGCAGAAAGAAGAAGAAGGAAAAGAAGGAAGAGGACGCTGCTGCTCCGGCAGCCAAGGGCGCTGCGGCTGGCAAGGCCGCTCCTGCCGCCAAGGCTGCTCCCGGCAAGAAGTAGTTGTTGGTTCCGTGTTGCGTCGGATCGCGCCCGTACCATTTGGTGCGGGCGTTTGTTTTATGGGTTGGCTCAGTCGCCCTTGGTCGATGCCTCATGCCCCCTTCAGCGGAACAACACGAGTCTCTTTCGCTGCGATTGCAGTTAAAAGATCGGCTGCGAGATTTCTCCGGCTACTTCTTTCGAGCGCGTGTGCGGCGCGAGTCGCGGCGATTTCTACTCGCGACCCAGGACTGTCAGCAGACTCAACGGGACGTCTTGCAGCGTTTGCTGGCCCTGAATGCCGCGAGCCGCTTCAGCCGCGAGCACGGATTGACGGCGACGCTTACGCCGCAGGAATTTCGATCGCGGTTGCCAATCTGCGACTTCGAGTACTTCCGGCCGTACATCGAGCGATTGAAGGTTGGCGACACTCAAGCCTTGCTTGGGCCGGAGAACCGGCTGCTGATGTTCACACTCAGCAGCGGCACGACGTCGGACTCGAAGTTCATTCCGGTCACGACGCAATTCCTGAACGACTATCGCCGTGGCTGGCAAATCTGGGGGGTTCACACCTACGACGCGCGGCCGGGCCTGAACCACAAGAACATTCTGCAAGTCACCAGCGATTACAGTCGCTATCAAACTCCGGCTGGGACACCCTGCGGAAACATCAGTGGCTTGGCGGTTGCGATGCAGCGACCCGTCGTACGGTTCTTGTACACGATCCCGTTCGTCGTCTCAAAAATCGACAACCCTCTCGCCAAGTATTACATGATCCTGCGGCTGGCACTGGCGGATGACAACATCGGGTTGATAACCACAGCGAATCCCAGCACAGTGATGCAACTCGCGACGCTGGCCGACACCGAAAAGGAATCGCTGATCCGTGACATCGCCGATGGCACGCTGTCGGAACGGTTCGCGATCAGCCAGGAAGTGCGGCAGCCACTCCATCGGCGACTGTCGCGACGCCGGCCGCAGCGAGCACGACAACTCGAAGCAATCGTCAACGAATGCGGGACGCTGCGATTGGACAAAGTGTGGCCACGGCTCGAACAGCTCGCCATCTGGATGGGGGGCAGTTGCGGAGCGTACTTGCCGACGGTTCGGCAACAGTTCGGCGATCACATCCCAATTCGGGATCACGGCCTCTCCGCCAGCGAAGGCCGGATGACGATCCCATTCGACGATGAATCCTCCGACGGAGTCCTCGAAGTCAGCACGCACTACTTCGAGTTCGTCCCGGAAGCGGAACATGGTTCGCCGAATCCGACGATCCTGGAGGCTCACGAGCTGACGCCGGATCGCAACTACTTCATTCTGTTGACGACGTCATCCGGCTTGTACCGCTACGACATCTGCGACGTCGTACGTTGCACGGGGTTTGTCGGCACGACTCCGGTGTTACGGTTTCTTCACAAGGGTGCCCACATCTCGAACGTCACGGGCGAGAAGGTGGCCGAATCGCAGGTTGTCGATGCGGTGCGTCATGCGCTGGACGCGAACCGGCATCGCGTGAGTTTCTTCACGCTCACACCAGTCTGGGGCGAGCCGCCGTATTACCAATTGCTGCTGGAAGCCGGTGATGTTCCGACCTCGGAATTGGCGGAGCGTCTGGCCAACGCGACCGACTCGAAGCTGCAAGAGTTGAATTGCGAGTACCAAGAGAAACGCTCGACCGGCCGCTTGGGACCGTTGCGAGTCACACGCCTGCAACCGGGAACCTGGCGACGTTTTGCCGAACAGCGACAATCGCGTCTCGGAGGCAGCGTCGAGCAATACAAGCATCCGTGCCTGATGCCGGACCTCGATACGGTCGCCCGATCATTTGCCGGGCAGACGTTGCCCTAGGCTTTGCCTGACAGCTCCGTTGCCAGTTCGCCAAGTCCAACGTGGCTCGGCTTGTGAACTTTGCGGGAATTTGTGCCGGCGCGATTGAAAACTCAATCGCGCGTTCTATCGTGATGCCTCGTCGAAAGTCATTCGACACTTCTGGTATCTCAGGCCGCTCGGCCAATTCACTTCTGCAACCACGCGGGCCAACGCGCAGGTCGGTTTTTCATTTCCCTTTCACCAAGGAGATCACCATGTCCACCACTGTTGAACTCGATCAACTCACCGCTCGGCTGGATGAGTTGCAACGCCGCACAGAGGGGCTGACGGCCGCTCTCGAACGATCACGTTCCTCGCGGCGAATGATCATGCTCGCGTTTCTCGCCTTTGTGGTGGTGGCCTTGATGGGCTTCTATTCCCTTGGCAACCGAATTCAGAGCGCAGAGTACCAACAGCGTTTGATTGCCGAACTTCAAAAATCGGTCGCCAGCAATCAGGACACCTTCGCCAGCGAAGCGCAGAAGCTTGTGGAGGGAGCCGCTCCCGTGATTCAGACGGCGTTCTCCGAACAGGCCTCAAAGGACCTGCCGTTGTTCATGCAAGTCATCGATGCACAACGAACGGAGTTGGTCAACACGCTCACCGATCAGATGACGAAAAAACTCGAGGGGCATCATCACGAATTGGTGCATCGCCACCAAAAGCTCTTTCAAGAGGAATTCCCAACGGTTCAGAACGCGGAAGTTCGCGAGCGCATGGTCGGCAACGTCTGCCTGGCCTTTGACCGTTTGGTGAAGAAGTACTATGTCGATGAGTTCACACGCGAACTGAAAACGATGGAAGTGGCTTGGGAAGACTTTCCGCTCGCCGATTTGCCGACCAAAGGTGAGCCTCCGCTGGAAGAGCAATTGAAGGGCTCTTTGATGGACTTGTTCGCAATCACGGTTGCGCGCAGCCGCTCCGTCTCTGCCAAATGAGTGTCTCTGGACTCCTTTTCGGATCGAATTCTTCCCTTTGCTTGAAAGGCTCACTCATGAGCACTCCCAATATGCCTGCGGCGACGCTGTCCGACCGCATGAATCAACTGACCCAACAAATCTCCCGTCACGAATCGGCCATCAGCCGTTCGTCACGCATGACGAGCATCATCGGCGCGATTGCGCTCGTCGCGCTGTCCATCTATTTTTACTTTGGCTACACAATGATCGCTGGCTTGTTGGAGCCTGAAACCCTGGTTCCGTTTGGAGCCAGAATGCTGGAAGACCGCTTGCCAGAGGCTCGCAAAGCCTTGGTCAAGCAGATCGCCGACTCCGCCCCCGCCTGGGCCAAGGAAGTGAGTCTGCAAACTCGCAAAGAGATTCCCGGATTGCGTGTCAAACTGGAGGCTTATGTCTTGTCCAACACCGACCAGTTGCTGGACAAGGTATCGACTCTGACCGAGGAGCAATTCCGTAAGGCTCTCCGAGAGAACCGTGACCTCGTCGAAAGCGGATTCAAGGAACTGTCCAGCAGCGACAAGCTCTCCGACGAAACTTTGAATGCCATGGTGACTGCGCTGGAACAAGAATTGAAATCCGACATGAAGTCCCAATCCAAAGACGTGCTGGAGACCTTGCAGTACCTCTCGGAGCGAGTTCAGCGACTGTCTGCCGGAAAGAATCTCGATGAGCAAGAACGCTACATGCGTCAGGTTCTGATGATCGCGCGCCGCATGAGAGACACGACGGCCGACGACACGCCAATCAAATCACCAGAGGTGAAGGACTCAGAACCTGTTGCTGAAAAAGCAGTCTCCGACAAGCCCGCCGCAGCTTCCGCCGAGGATGTGAAGCCGGGCTCAAAAGAGGAGAAGCCCGAAGCCAAAAGCGGTGACGACGCGAAATAACCGAGGTCCAACTCAACGCGGGGTCGAACACCGTTCAACCCCGCAGTCGTTGGAACTATCGGCCCAGTTCATCGGCAATTTTTCCGGCGTCGTAAATCTTCCGCATCGCTTCCAGCATGCCAGCCGAGTGTACCGAGATGGATCGGCCACCCACGTCCGACGAATGACGAAACTCATTGGCAAGCGCCGGGATGTTGGAATCGAAAATCAAGCCGACGACTTCGCCGGCACGATTCACAACCGGACTGCCGCTGTTGCCTCCGACTCCATCCGCAGTGCTAGCGAAGTTCAGTGGCGTTACAGGATCGAGCTTTGATTTTCGATCGTGCCAAGTGCGAGGCAGCTTCCACGGGTCTTGGCCGCCGTGAGCCGCTTCGTGCTCGAAGGCTTCGGCCATCGTTGTCCACGCGGGGATCTTCGTGTCACCATCTTCGATCCCCTTCACCGTTCCGAACGCCAGCCGGAGTGTGAACGTCGCGTCGGGATAGACCGACGTGCCGAACTTCGCGAACCGCAACTTGGCGATCTCGCCATAAGCCTGCCGCTCAGGTTCCTCGACGGAAGTTTCAAACTCTTTGCGAACCAAGCGGGCCCGCTCGTCGATGTCGCGAGCGAGCACGATCATCGAGTCAGTCGATGATTCGATCGCTTTCCAACCGCCAGCCGCGATCCGCTTTCGCTCGTCAACGTCTTTGAGCTTCGTGCCGTTGACCAGTTCCGCCGCTCGCGCAACCGGACCCTTGTCAGCGAGAGCCTTTTGCAGGACGTCCGGCTCGTGCCTCAACTCCTCCAGTAACAACGCGAGCGAGTCCATCAGCTTGGCTCGCTCTAAGTCTTCGTAGATCGGCGCAGGCGAGAAAACTTTTCGCTTGAGCGATTCACGGCCGCAGACGCGGTACTCAGACAGACGAATTTCGTTCTGCTTTTCGTCCTCGGCCGCCATCCGCACCAGCGACCGTGCGATGCCGAACAGGTCTGAGTAGAACCCGGCTCCGGTTTCGAGCAACAGATGCCGCTTGAAAAGATAAGCGTGATATTCGTTGGCAGCCGCAACGCGCCCCCACGGGTCGGACTTGGCGGACGCCTCTCGCATCCTTGCAGTGCCACCGAGACTCGTCCACGACAAAGCCTCGCGCAAAGGTGCCTCCTCGTGTTTCTTCGCGTCGAACAACCGCGGGTCGTGCAGCGACTGCATCTGGCCGACCGACCGCTTGCGGCTGTTCTGCACGCCGAACAAATCCTTCTTGGCTCGCCGAGCGAACTCCTCACCATCGGCCGCAAACTGTTGCAGCGTAATTTCGCGGCGGCGCAGCAGATTCACCAGCGCAGGAAAACGAACGTCTCGCTGAAACTTCAACGCATCGACCGTCAGCAGTCGGCTGGTGCGGGCCGGATGTCCGGAAACAAAAATGAGCTCGCCATCCGCCGCGCCCTTCGCGGACCACTTCAAAAAGTGTTCGATCTTCGCCGGCTGGCCGTTCTCGTAAACACGGAAGAGCGCCATGTCGAGATCGTGGCGTGGGTACTCGAAGTTGTCGGCGTCGCCACCGAAGAACGCGATCGAAAACTCCGGCGCGAAGGCCAGTCGCACGTCGGTGTATTTCTTGTAGCGGTAGAGGTGATATGCCCCGCCTTGATAGAGCGTGATGACGTCGCTGCGGAGTTTGGTCTGCTCCGTCGATTCCTTTTCGATGCGGGCGATTTCCGCCTGTCTCGCGGCTTGAGCCTTGTCTGCCGGTTCGGCCGCAACCGCTTTGTTGACCCGGTCGGTGACGTCCACGATCTCGACAAGCTGATTGAGTTCCAAATCCGGAGCAGGAACTTCGTCGGCGAGCGTCTTGGCGAGGAATCCATCGCGGTAGTAGTTGTGCTCGGCCGTCGAAATTTTCGCGAGCGTATCGGCCGCGACGTGGTGATTGGTCAGCACGAGTCCGGTGCTCGACACGAACGATCCTGATCCGCCGGAATTGAACCGCACCGATGAACGCATCAAATGCTCCGCCCAGCCGGCCGGTGGCTCGAAGCCGTCGCGCTCTTTCAGAATCTTCGTCGGC
>CAZILR010000299.1:0-6676 GCA_964539995.1 uncultured Planctomyces sp. | reverse complement strand
ATTCCGGGACCGCAGGAAACGACGACTCAACGCTCGCAACCAAGCCGCGCGCAGCATGACACACCTCGGATTTGGTCCATGACCAATTGTGTGAGAACGGCCTCGCCGAGAACCAGCGGAGGAATCAGACCAGTGAACACGAGACACTTCAATGCGTCCCGTAATGGAAACTTGACACTAACTGTTTTGAACAAACGAGACAGGATGAGGCGGCAGGGCGCCAAGCGATTCGCCCATGCGCAAGCGTTCCGAGTGGAAAATTCCTCAAAAACCACAAAGCCGTCATTTTGAGCGAGCCTCGGAATGTGTCACCAATCGGCGAAACGATTCTTTCGTGTCTTCCGGGTCATACCGGTTGCATGGGTTCTGACGATTCGCAGAGTTCACTCGATGCGAACCGGCCGCGTGCGGAAATCCGAACAGACCAAGGAATCGGGTTGAGGACAATAATCAACATGCAAAAGCGGTAACGGTCAGCGAGGCCGTGAGGCGGTCGGCGTGACGCGTCGTATGCTTGCCGCACTCGTCGTGGACCGCTCCGGCGGCCCATGAAAACCAGATTGACGAACAGCATCGATCGAGGATTCCCATGCCAGCAATGAGCGTGCAATTAGTCGTCTACTTGTTCTGCGTCGCAGTCTTCACGGCCTCGGCCGCGATCTTTGATCTTCGGAGCAAGCGGATTCCCAACAAGCTGACCTTGCCATTCTTTGGGATGGGGCTGTTGTACCAGCTTGCGTTTCATGGACTTGGCAGCGGTGTCGCCCAGCCCGGTTTGATTGGCGCGACGGCGGCCTTCGCGGCTGGCTTCGGAATGCTGTGGGTGTTGTGGATGATCGGCGGCGGTGGCGGCGGCGACGTGAAGCTGATGGGAGCCTTGAGCGTTTGGATCGGTTTTAAGGCCACCGTGATGGTGCTGTTTCTGAGCACGATCTTCGTCATTGCGGGCACGATCGGAGTGATGGCTGTGGGAGTGATGACTCACGGGATGTTTCGCACGAAAGAGGTTTATCTCGCGAGTGGTCAATCGCCGAATGGCCTACCGCCAGCGGCAGAAACTGCCGTTCAACGTCAGTCCCGGCGGATCATGGGTTATGCGCCGCCGGTGGCGTTGGCGACGTGGCTGGTGGTGGCGTGGAATCTCTTCCGGGGTGTCGCGTTTTAGAAATGTGGGTTGGGTCAACAGCATGATTCGCACTTCGCGTCCACTGATTGCTCGTGGTGAGCATCGCCGGTCTGGCGTGCTCAGCATGGAACTGGTGCTGACGCTGCCGATCCTCGCGCTGCTACTGGCTGGGCTGTTGGAATTCACGATGTTGTTCTTTGCTCGCGGGGAAGTTGTTGAGGCGAGCCGCGTCGCGGCTCGTAAGGCCACGCTTCCGGGAGCGACGTTGGAAGATGTCGAGGATGAAGTTCTCAAAGTGCTGCATCCCCGATTTCATGATTCGGTCCAGGTGGCCGCGGAATTAGGCCAGAAATCGGGTGACATCATCGCGGTGGCGGTGACAGTGGACATGAGCGCCGCCGCGCCCGATTTGTTGTGGCCGATCGGCTACAGCCTGCAAGGCCGTCCGTTGTTGTCGGAAACGTGCATGATCCGGGAATGAATTTCTTTCCCGGGCGAGATGAGACAAGGAGACTCAGCGGTGAAACTTACTCCGGCAAAAGTCACGATGATGATGCTCATGGCGGTGGGCGGCCTGATCGGGCTGTACGTCATCAAGGGTTTGTTCGCGGTTGAGAAGAAAGCGGACCCACGTCCACGAAGCGTCACGATTCCGTTGGCGGCGGGCTACTTGGCACCCGGGACGAAGATCACCGACACACACATTGGCCTGGGGCCATTTCCGGAAAGAGAACTCAAAGAAGATCACCTTCGTTCGAGCCGCGTCATCGTCGGCCGCATTGTGAAAGAGGCGATCAAGCCTGGTGATCCGATCCGAGGATCGCAGTTGTACGAGCCGGGTGAAAACGCTCCGCTGGAAGTCGCCACAGGCAAGCAGGCGGTGTCCATCTCGGTGAAGGAATCGTCGGAGATGGTGGACGGGTTGATTCGGCCGGGTGACTACGTCGATGTGTACTTCCGCTTGGACACTCAACGCACGGTCGGGCTGGATGACCGTTTGATTCGTTTGGGGGGCGTCAGCATGACGCTCTTCAAAGGTGTCAAAGTGTTGGCCTTGAACAAGGGTTTTCGTCAATCGACCCCGCTGCCGACCGGGAACTCGGTGACGTTGGAGTTGACCGCGGCTCAGACCAACGTCTTGTTGGTGGCTCAGCCGAATGGATCGATCTCATTCTCGTACAACCCGAATGGAGTAGGGGACGGCCAAGTCGCGTTGAGTAACTCTGATCGTGCGACCCTGTGGGAAATCCTGGGATTGAAAAAGAAAGTTCGTGAGCCGAAGGAAGAACCCGAAGAGCCGTTCGTGACAGAAACATTTCGGGGGGCCGGCGGCAACTCCTTGCAGTGGGGCAAGGACGGCAAAAGATTCGGCAATCACAACGGACGAGGCGGTGGCAATGGCGGCGGAGGAGGCATCGTCAATGATCCGTCGGGTGACATCGCCGGCAGAAACAGTAATGGCGGGGACGATGATGACGACTTCGACCCCAGCGATGTGTTTGTGAATCCGGGTAACTCACGCCAAGACGTTCCCGATCGAGGCGCTGATCCACCTTCGGCGGACCCAGACATCCCCATGTCGCAACCCGGCACGGCTGGTGGAGGTGTTCGGTCGCGAGTTGGCTCGATGCTGCGAGCACGGCCGAAGACGGCCGACTCGACAACCGGGCCGACGGCACTTCGGAACTAGCTCGTACTTCGGCGATGGAGAATTCCATCGCTCTGTTCAATGGGTTTGCGGACGTTGGTCCGTGAAACAACAGCGATGCGACACCTTCCCCGGTCAACACGCTCGCGAGTCACGTCACGCCGAGCCGGCAGTTTGATGCCGGCGTTGGCGTTGGCGCTGTTGGCCATTTTGGGGGGCGCGGCGTTGGTGGTGGATCGGCTCGCGCTGGACACCGCGAAAAATGAACTGCGAACGTCCGCCGAAGCTGCCGCGCTTTCTGCCGCTCGTGAATTGGCCAACGACGACCGCTTGCGGACGGACTTCAATCCTGCCGCGCTACAAATGAAATCTCGCTTTGCCGCCGCACGAATCGCGGCTGAGAACTTGATCGCTGGTGAGAGCCTGACTCTGAACACCGAACCGAACGGTGATGTTCGCCTCGGTCATTTGCGAGCCGATCCAGTGACCGGCGAGACGATTTTTGTCGAGGCCGAGGACCGAGAGGAGCCGACCACCGTGGTCGTTAACGCGCGGCGCACGTCCGATCGCGATTCAGCGATCCCGTTGCCGATGCGGGCACTGTACGCCCCGACGGACGCGGATGTCGTCGCTGTTGCCGAAGCCTCCATCAACTTCGGAGTGATTGGGCTGAGACCAATCGAGGAGTTGCCGATTCCGACTCTGCCTCTCGCGATCTTGTCGCAGGCGGTCGAGGAGCCGGACGCCGTTTCCGAAAAGTCTTCGGCAACACGCGATCCGCGATCAAAGACCACGCAGACGAGCAAGCCGAAACGAGCGAGCGTCTCGTCTTGGACACGCGACATTGAACAACGGCGCGGGGCGGATCGGTTTGGTTACGACGTCTCGACGGGAGAGGTCACGCAGGCTGCTGATGGCATTCCAGAAATCACGTTGCGAACCGCGCCTCGATCCGTGTCCGCGAAGTCGAATGCGTTCGTGCTCGCTCTGACCGGAGACCTGACTCAAGACAGCCTGCATCGACAAGTCAGCGAGGGGTGGTCGGCGAACGATTTGCAGCCGCTAGGCGGCGAGTTGCTGTTCGATCAGGGGCCGTTGAGTTTGGCGGGGCTGCGCGGCGTGGACAGCAATGTTCTGTGCGGCGCGTTGCGGAAAGTGCTCGGACAACCGCGTGTCGTCTTTCTTTACGACCGCGAAATCGGGGACTCGCGAGCCAGCGTCGCGTCTCTGCAAATCACCAAAATGGTCGCGGGGCGAGTGATGTCGGTACGCGAGCTTTCGGACTGCGAATGCGAGATCGTGTTTCAACCGGCGGTGATGGCGACTCGGTCAGCGGTGACGTCGCCTGACGAATCGGAATCCGGCTGCGAGAAAAACAAATACGTCGCGAACCTGCGACTGACGAACTAAGTGCGACGGGAGTGATTCATCGTGGAAGCGACCCTCAACAAACCGACCGACGGACGCCAGGCGTTTCAGCGGCTGAAGACGCATCTGCATCGGCGGATGATCGACGCCATCGACCTGTCGAAAGCGGGGCTGCTCAACGAGAACGACCTGCGTTCGCAGTTGCGGTCGCTGGCGACTCACCTCTGCACGATGGAGGCGGTCGCATTGCCGCCAGAGCATCGCGACTTGATGGTTCGCGAGATCATGGACGAGATCTACGGCTTCGGCCCGCTGGAGCCGTTGATGAACGACCCTGAGGTCAGCGACGTACTGGTGAACGGCGCGGATCGCGTGTTCGTCGAGCGTCGCGGCCTGCTGGAAGCGACGGACGTTCGCTTTGCCGATGACCAGCACTTGATGCGTTTGATTCACCGTTTGGTTGGTCGGGCAGGGCGGCGCATCGACGAAGTCTCGCCGATGGTGGACGCCAAGCTCCCGGACGGTTCGCGTCTGAACGCGGTGATTCCGCCACTGGCTTTGAAGGGGCCGACGATCTCGATTCGTAAATTCGCCAAGCGAGCGCTCGTGTTCGAGGACATGGTCCGCTTCGGATCGCTCGCGCCGGAGATGGCCGACTTTCTGATTCTGGCGGTCAAGGCTCGGCTGAACTTTCTCATCAGCGGTGGTACGGGTGCGGGCAAGACGACGATGCTCAATAACATCAGCCGTTTCATCTCGACTCACGAGCGGGTCATCACGATCGAGCAGACGGCCGAATTGCAGTTGCAGCAACCGGACGTCGTCGCCTTGGAAATGCGACCGGCCAACGTCGAGGGCAAGGGCGAAATCAATCAACGTGATTTGCTGAGAAACAGCCTGCGAATGCGTCCCGACCGAATCATTGTCGGCGAAGCTCGCGGCGGCGAAGTCCTCGAAATGCTGCAAGCGATGAACACTGGCCACGAAGGCTCGATGAGTACCGTCCACGCGAACGATACTCGTGACGCGTTGGATCGTTTGGAAATGATGATCGCTCTTGCCGGGGTCGATATGCCGCCGCTGATCGCTCGGCAATACATCGCGTCGGCGATTCACCTGCTCGTCCACATGTCGCGTTTAAGCACCGGCGAACGCAAAGTGACCCGCGTTTCTGAACTCTGTGGCTGCCGTGATGGCTCGTATCAGATCGAAGACATCTTTGTGTACCGCATGACCGGGATTGGCCCCGACGGCAAGTCTCGCGGATCGTTCTACGCGACCGGCCATGAGCCAGTCTCCTTCAAACGCCTCAGCGCGATGGGCTTCGAGCCAACGAAGGGCATGTTCCATTCTCGCGAGCTATCGTCGGACGCGAATTATCGCGCGAATGTCTGAAATCTGAAATTTCAAATCTGAAATCTGAAAACATGGCCATCGACATTTCCAACTACCGCCCGATCGAATCACAGCCGAGCTTTGCTGGCATCTTGCGCCATCAAGAACGGTTTTCGGAACCCGACGACAAAGGGATGTCGAAGCAAATCAACGCCGGCTTCGATCGTATGATGTTGCAGTCGAATCTGGACATCTCACCGCCGACGGTCGTCATGCTGTGCATGTTTGGCGGGATTGTATTTGGCGGATTGATTCTGGTGCTTCAAGAGAATCCGCTGTCAGCATCGGTGGGATTGTTGTTAGGCGGGGCCGCTCCACTGTTGTACGTCTTCTTCGCGCGGATGCGGCGGCAACGGCTGATGACGCAGCAGTTGCCTGGAATGATCGAAGAGTTGGCACGCGCCGCCAAGACTGGCCGCAGCATTGACCAGTGCTGCGCGATTGTGGCCAACGACACTCCCGAACCGCTTGGATCGGAACTGCGAGTCTGTGCTCGCCGCATGGAAATGGGCGAAGACATCGCGACCGCGATGCGTGATCTCCCCGAACGATCGGGGCTGGTCGCACTCAACATTTTGGTGACGTCGCTGTCCGTGCATCAGACGACGGGCGGTGACCTTGTGATGGTGCTGGAACGGTTGGCCCAAACGATCCGCGACCGTCTGCTGTTCCTCGGTCGCTTGAGAGCAGCCACGATCGGCAGCCGTTGGACGGCGATTCTGATGATCTCCTTGCCGCCGCTGATCATCACGTTTTTCATTCTGCGTGACGCGAACTATCTGAATCAACTGCTGAGTACTTACTGGGGCCGGACCATGTCGATCACCGCCGTGATCCTACAACTGGTCGGCTCCGTCGCCGTGCTATCGATCTTGCGAGGCAGCCAACGCTCGTAACTGGTAAACCAATTCGAGCTCGGACTCAATCATGCTGACCACCATCGGATTTCAAATTGCCTTCTACTGCCTCTGTGCGCTGATTGTCGTGCTGGCCATCAGCAGCATTGTCCAGCGCCGACGTCGAGCAAGACTGCTTGCACAGCGGACGAACGAGCCGCTCAATCGACTTGACCGCTTGCAACGAGAGCTGCAAACCGCAGAACAACCCACGGAGCCCTTACGTTCCATGACATCGACTTC
>CAZILR010000298.1:1443-6684 GCA_964539995.1 uncultured Planctomyces sp. | reverse complement strand
GTGTGGAATTTACTTGGAGCCGTGAAGACGGAGTGGTCCAAGTATGGAGAGGTTCTCGACAAGGTGAAAAAGAAACTCAATGAGGCATCCAATACCATTGATGCCGCTGCGACCCGAACCCGCGCCATTGGTCGGAAACTCAAAACCGTCGAAGTTCTCTCGTCTGACGATTCCGCGAACGTCTTGAAACTCGAAACGGACGTCAGCCTAGACGAGCCTGATGCCGAATTACCTGAAGTTGAGTGAGCACTTGGTTAGAATCCGCTTCACACTTTTCGTCAATGAAATTCAAGACCGAGGACCAATGCCATGAGCACGCTGATCGAGATCGAAGCGGCTGCCGATTCGCTGCCGGTTGAGCAGAAGGAACAACTGCTGTTGTTCTTGACAACTCGGTTGCGTGCCGCAGGCGCAACGTTGCCGGAACCGCGGCAGTTGTCTCGTGAAGAGATCGCCGCGTGGATCGCGGAAGATGAAGAGGACATGCGACAGTTTCAGGGACAACCATGAAACTGTTCCTCGACACGAGCGTGTTGCTGGCGGCCTGCGGGTCGGAAAAGGGAGCATCTCGTGAGTTGTTTCGGCTGGCTCCATTCAACGAGTGGACGCTGATGACGACACCCTATGTTTTGGAAGAGACCGAGCGAAACCTGCCGAAGTTGCCCTCTGCCGCCGATTCTGTGTGGCAGGGCCTGAAGTCGAACTTGGTCGTTCGTGACGACGTTTTGACGTTGAATCAGCTTGCAGTCTTTCCGGTGACGAAAGATCGGCCCGTGCTGTTCAGTGCTCTGGCTTGGGCAGATGTCTTGCTGACGCTCGATCGCAATGACTTCATGACGTTGCTTGGCAACGAGTTTTATGGACTGCCGGTCCTCAAGCCTGGAATGTTTCTCGAACGTCAACGTGATGCGAGAGCTCTTCGGATTTCTTGAGCCACCGGTTTGTTCATCGCGAAGACGACTGTCCTCTCGTTGCGAACGCGGCTCACTCGCTTGATAATCCGCCACACTTCAGGAGTCGCGACGGAGGGAGCCGAGATGTTCTTTGCGGATTTGCACATTCACTCGAAGTTCTCGCGAGCGACCGGCAAGGATGCGGACCTGGAGCACATGGCTCTCTGGGGGCGGAAGAAGGGAGTCACGGTCATTGGCACCGGCGACTTCACGCATCCGCAATGGATGAAGGAACTGCGCGAGAAGCTCGTCCCCGCCGAGCCGGGATTGTTTCGGCTGCGAGACGATCTTGAGCGCGACGTGCAGCGGCAGCTCAATGAGTCGGGATTCAGCGACTCGGCGGCGGCCACGTCCACGCAAGCGGACTCGGCGGCGATTGCTCAGCAAGCCACGCGGCCGGAGTTGCTGCAAGGGGTCACGCGGTTTCTGCTCGAAGTCGAGATTTCAACGATCTACAAAAAGGGAGACTTCACGCGCAAGGTGCATCATTGCGTGTACGCGCCGGACTTCGACGCGGCCGACAGGATGATCGCGCGGCTGTCACGCATCGGCAACTTAGCGTCGGATGGGCGGCCAATCCTCGGATTGGATTCGCGGCACTTGCTGGAGATCGTGCTGGAAAGTTCGCCGCAGAGTTATTTGATCCCGGCTCACATTTGGACGCCGTGGTTCGCGGTACTCGGCTCGAAGTCGGGCTTCGACCGAGTCGAGGATTGCTACGGCGATCTGACGAAGCACATCTTCGCGCTGGAGACCGGCCTCTCCTCCGATCCGCCGATGAATTGGCGGCTGTCGCAGTTGGATCGGTTCACGCTGGTCTCGAACTCGGACGCCCACTCGCCACCGAAGATCGGGCGCGAGGCGTGTGCGTTCGCGTGCGACCTGAGTTACTTCGCGATGAAGCAAGCTCTCGAAACGCGCGACGGTTACGCGGGCACGGTCGAGTTCTTTCCCGAAGAAGGCAAGTATCATCTAGACGGCCACCGCACCTGCGGCGTGCGGCTGACTCCGCCGGAGACCAAAGAGCTGGGCCGGCTCTGCCCGACCTGCGGCAAAGAATTGACGATCGGCGTCATGCACCGAATTGATGAACTCGCCGACCGCCCAGAAGAGTTCATGCCGGCAGAACCGCAACCGAGCGCTCGTAATCTCATCCCGCTGCCCGAAGTCATCGGCGAAATCAAAGGGATGGGCGAATCGAGCAAAGCCGTGCAGGCCGCCTACGACCAAGCGTTGGCGAAAGTCGGCAGCGAACTGTTCATCCTCGACCAAGCTCCGCCTGAAGAATTGCGGCGGCTCGGCTCACCCGTGCTGGCCGATGCCATCGAACGGATGCGAGCCGGCAAGGTCATCCGCGACGCGGGCTACGATGGTGAGTACGGCGTCATCAAAGTTTTCAAGCCGGGCGAACTTGCCAATCGCGGCATGAAGTCGCTGCTGTTTGAAGAAGTGGCCACGGATTTCACGGATGAGCACGGATTGAAGAAACAAGGAAACGGTTCGACGAAGGCGAACTCGAAAGCAGAGAAGAAGCTGACGCTTGAACGACCAACCGATTCCGTATTCGGTCCTTCTGCAATTCCGCCGTGTGAATCCGTGAAATCCGTGGCCTGTGGTTCTTTTCTCGATTCGCTCGATCAAGAGCAACGACAGGCTGCCGAGCACACGCGCGGGCCGCTGCTGATCATCGCGGGACCGGGCACAGGCAAGACTCGGACGTTGACGCAGCGCGTTGCTCATCTCGTGCTCGACGAGCACATCCCGCCGGAGCAATGTCTGACGATCACTTTCAGCCGTCGAGCCGCGAGTGAGTTGGAAGAGCGGCTCGGAGCGTTGTTGCCAAAGTCGCGCGGCCAAGTCCCGGTGCTGACGTTTCACGCTTTGGGGCTGCTCATTCTGCAAGAGCACGCGGAACGCTGCGGCCTGCCGGCGAACTTCCGTATCGCGACCGAGCGAGAACAGATCGACGCGCTGCGAGCGGCTGGCAACCTCTCTGAGCGACATGTGGCTCGATTGCTGGAAGTGGTGTCGCGACACAAGCGGCAGATGGAAATGGGCGCGCCAGAGAATATCGCGCTGCACCAACGAGTCATGCGCGATCAAAGCTGGGTGGACTTCGACGATCTGATCCTGCTGCCGACGCGGATGCTCGCCGACAACCCGGACATCGCGGCTGCGTACCGAACTCAGTGGCCGTTCGTGTCGGTCGATGAGTTTCAGGACATCGACGCCGGCCAGTACGAACTGCTGCGGCACATCACGTCGGACGACGGCAACGTCTGCGTGATCGGCGATCCTGATCAGGCGATCTACGGCTTTCGAGGGGCCGATCCGAAAATCTTTGATCAGTTCGCGGCCGACTTCCCGACCACGAAACGAGTGCTGTTGCGAAAGAATTATCGCTCGACCTCCACGATCGTCTCGGCCGCGTTGCAGGCGATTCGTCCGACGAGTCTGGTCGCTGATCGCGAGTTGGAAGCGGTTCTCGAAGAGACCGAATTCATCGACATCCAAACGTGTCCGACCGACAAGGCGGAGGCGGAGTTCGTCGTGCATTCCATCGAACGATTGATCGGCGGCTCAACGATGTTCTCGCTCGACAGCGGCCGAGTCGCTCGCGGGGAAGGGGAGTCTTGGTCGTTCCGCGACTTCGCTGTCTTGTACCGCATCGACTCGCAAGCCGACGCGCTGGTCGAAGCGTTCGAGCGATCCGGAATGCCGTATCAACGCAACTCGCACAAACCGCTCGTCGAGCATCCCGCGATTCAGGCGATGTGCGAGTGGTTGCAGAAGACCACACTAACCCGAAGCGTGAGCGAGGGCTGCAATGATGTTGCCTCCGATACGCCCTCGCTCACGCTTCGGGTTAGTTTGGCGATGCCCGTCTTCGAGCAACTTAAACAGGCAGCCGATGCCGTGTGGCCAGAGCATCCTGAGATTGCGGCATTGTTGCCATTGTTGACTCCGCTCGCCGAACGCTGCGGTGACGACTTGCCAAAATTCGTGCACGAACTGTCGCTCGCCACGGAAGTGGATTTGCGAGACCCGCGAGCCGATCGTGTCTCGTTGCTCACTCTGCACGCGGCGAAAGGCTTGGAGTTCGGTGTCGTGTTTCTCATCGGTTGCGAAGACGGTCTCTTGCCGTTGCGGTTCGGGGGCAAGGCACTCACCGATTCCGAAGAGGCCGAGGAGCGGCGGCTGTTTTTCGTCGGCCTCACACGGGCGCGACGCCGGCTGATTCTGTCGCACGCTCAACGCCGCTTGTGGCGAGGTCAGTCCTGCGAGTTTTCGCCCTCTCCGTTTCTACAGCCGATCGAGGAGGAATTACTGCGACGAGCCGAGCAGTCCACGGTTCGGCGAAAGAGAACTCCGCGAAAGCAATTGTCGCTCTTTGAAGAAACTCACGGCAGCGCGTGACTAAACGCAACGAATCCAACGATCGCCGATCCACGAGAACCTGGAAGTTTGCCATCCATGCCGATCTCCATTGCCAGCCTCACCGACTTCTGTGTTCAAGCACTGACTCACACGGGCCTCTCGGCAACCGACGCCAAAACGACGGCCGATGCGCTCGTGACGGCCGACGCGATGGGAGTCTTCACGCATGGGACGAAGTTGCTCGCGGGGTACTTGCATCGGTTAAAGGGAGGTGGCTATCGAGCGACGGGCCGGCCGCGCATCGAACGTGAAGGTCCGGCTTGGGCGGTCATTGATGGTGATTCGGCGCTGGGACAGGTCGGCAGTGTGTTCGCGATGCGGACGGCGATGACGAAGGCTCGTAATGTCGGCATCGCGTATGTCGGACTACGAAACTCCGGGCACATCGGAGCCGCCGGCTACTACGCCTGGATGGCCGTCCGCGAAGGCCTCATCGGGATGGTCACGGGCAACGACATGCCGAGCGTCGCGGCCCCGGGGTCGCGCGGTGCAGTGCTCGGCAGCAACCCGATTGCCTATGGCGTGCCGGTCGGCAACGGCGATCCGATTCTGCTCGACATGGCCACGGCCGCCGTGGCTGGAGGCAAAGTCTACGCGGCTCATCAACGAGGCGAACCAATTCCGCCGACTTGGCTGATCGACAGTAACGGCCAGCCGACGACCGACGGCAGCCTTTATCCACACAACGCGTCGCTGGCTCCGATGGCCGGTCACAAAGGCTACGGCTTCGGCCTGTGGTGCGAGATTCTTTCCGGAATCTTGCCAGGAGGCCGCATCACTTGGGAGATTGGAAGCTGGATCTTCGACGAGCCATCGAAACCGTCGTGGCACAACGCTTCGTTCATCGCCA
>CAZILR010000298.1:0-1343 GCA_964539995.1 uncultured Planctomyces sp. | reverse complement strand
TGGATCTTCGACGAGCCATCGAAACCGTCGTGGCACAACGCTTCGTTCATCGCCATCGACGTCGCCACGATCGCGCCGCCGGATCAGTTTGAAGCTCGTCTGCGAAAACTCATCGACGAAATCCACGCCGTGCCAACGGCAGAAGGAGTCACACGAGTCCTCCTGCCCGGCGAACGCGAAGGCACTTTGCTTCGCCAAGCCCGAACCGAAGGCATCACGCTGCCGGCCGATGTGCTCGCCAAACTGGAAGGTGTGGCGAAGGAATTCTCGTTAGAGTCTCTCTTGCGAAACTGTTGATTTCACCGAAGAGGTCACCACATGTTGAAACGATTTACGCAGCGACACCTGCTGGAATTGATCGTCGCTCTTCTTGTCACGGCCGGCTCGGCATTACCCGCTCAGACGACCGACACGAAACCCGACCAACCGAAGTTCGTCGATCACTCGCTGCTGATCGCGCCGGAGTTTCCCTGCACTTGGCCAGCGAGTCCGTTTCCGAGGTTTCAGATCACGCACTCGCGAGTCATCGGGCCGGAGTCGGCGTACAACATCGACGTGCTGCTGATCGACGGTAACACGGGCACGCAACTCGATGTGCCGCCGCACTCGGTTGCTCGGCCGGATTTGAAGCGGGAGAAGTCGGGACCGCTCGGCCTGTCGTACACGGACAAGATCGAAGCGTGGCAGTTCGGCGGTGAAGCGTGCGTTGTCGATGTGCGTGACTTGCTCGATCAGGCTCCGAAGGGAGTCAGCCCTCTCGTGAAGCCAATGCACGTCGAACGCTTCGAGAAACAGCATCGCAAGCTGCGGTTCGGCGATGTCGTGCTGTTCCGCAGTGATTACTCGGACAAATATTACCGGCCGCTCCCGGAAGGACGCCGCTTCATCGCCGATGCGCTGGATCGCAAGGCTCCCGGCTATCCCGACCCTGATCCCGACTGCATGGAGTTCCTCGCGACGCGCGGCGTGATGAATCTCGGCACCGACAGCGCGAGCATGGGGCCGCTACCGGACCTCGCCGAACCGACACACTACGCGGGACTCAAACATGGCATGATCTGGACCGAAGGGGCAACGAACCTCAGCGCGTTGCCGCCGACAGGAGCGTTCTACTGCATGATCGGACCGAAGCATCAAGGTGCTCCGTATGGCGAAGGCCGAGCGTTCTCGATTGTCGGCGGCGACTTGCCGAAGCGGTTGATCGAGTCGGCGAAGGCTAAGCGAGCGATCGACCTCTCGCCAACGCTCGCCCCGAATCTGCCTGTCACGTCACCGGGACTCAGCACCGGCCAGCATCGGCAGGTTTATCTGAAGGTCGATTTCCTCTACTCCGAATATCTCGA
>CAZILR010000297.1:0-6699 GCA_964539995.1 uncultured Planctomyces sp. | reverse complement strand
CGCCCACCTCCCTTCCTCGCTCGCAGGATCACGGACTCATCATGGCATGGACACGCTGGCTCTTCGCGCTGCGGTACTGGTTTCAACGACGACGAGAATCTCTGACGCTACGGCGAATCGGAACGCGGCCGCGCTCCGTCGAAGTTCTGGAACAACGGGAACTGCTGAGTGTCGTCTCGCCCATTCCGGATGTGTACCAGACGAAGTTCGGCCAAACGCTCGTCGCGACTGGCGGCACTTCATCCAATCTGGACGTGACCCTGTTGGAAGCGGTCGATGCACCAGGCAACGTCGTCCAAATGGAGTACTCGGATGCCTACGGTCTACTCATGGTGAGGAACACGGGGGGCCAAGTGACCGTGGTGGATCCCTTCACCGATTCAGTGGTCGATCGTCACACCCCGACGTGGACCTTTTCGGACATGGATTTGACGCCGGATGGCCGCTACCTGTTCGTCGCGGATTATGGGGGCGAGCAAACGGGATACAGCCGTCCGGCCAACACGCACTACGTCCATCGGTTTGACCTGAAGACCCGGCTCTGGAGCGTGCATGCCGCTCCGTGGACCGTTCACAAGATCGAGGCCGTTGATGCGGAGCACTACCTTGCTCAAGAGCTCGATCAGCACGTCGACATGATGTTCAACGAGTTCACCAATGAGCGTGAGGTGTCGCGGATCCGCGCGGACTACTACGGCGATTTTGAGTACGACCATCGGACTGGTCGCGTCTACCACGGAAGTTCCGGAAGCTCTTCGTCCGAAATTCACGTCCGCACGCTCCAAGGGGAGCGTTTGATCGATTCGGGAGACACCGGAGTTTACGGGACGGCTCAATCGGGAGGGGGCGGTTCTGTGTTGTCGTCGGACGGACGGCGATTTTACTACGGTCGGTTGCAGGTCGATGCGGCCAATGTTCGCACGAATCTCAGGACGTTCGGCGAGCAAATCTATGCGGCCACGGGGCAGATCGCGTTCGGCAAGATCGGCTACTACAACGCCGAGAACGGCAACTATCTCGGATCGCTGGGCTTTCAGGCGACGGTGTACGCCGTGAGCGACGACGGCGTTCATGTTTGGGCCTATGACTCGACCACCGCCAAGATCAATCACTATCAGATCGGAAGCCGTCCCTCCGGCGTCCTCGCCAATGACGCCGGTCGTGGAGCAGCGACTGCGGAACTGACGCAAGGCCCGCGACGCGGAGTGCTCAGCCTCCAAACGGATGGTGGCTTCACCTACACGCCGTACGCGGGATACGTCGGTGATGACACATTCCAATATCGTCTGGCTAATGGGGCAGAGCGTTCCGAGGTCACGACGGTCACCATCACGATTCCTCAGCCAGAGGAGCGACCAGCCAAAGGGCTTCCGGATGAATACTCGATCTTCGCTGGGCAAACGCTGAATACGGGCGTTGGCGTGGAACAGTTCGATGCCTTGGGCACACCGTATTCCTTCGCGGTTGGCAACGATGCGGTGCAACTGGAGTACTCGGCCGAGTTCAACCTTCTGCTCGCACGGACAACGACACAGATCCGCGTCTACGATGGCACTTCGGGGCAGCTCATCTCGACGCGTCCTGCCAGCACGAACTTCACCGACATGGATTTGACGCCGGATGGACGGTTTTTGTTCGTGGCGGATTACGGCGGCGTAGCCACCGGCTATGGAACCCCGACGCGACAGCACTACGCGCATCGCTTTGATCTCGCCAACCGAACCTGGGACCAGCGGCCAGCGCTCGTCGTCTATCGGATCGAAGGAGTCAACGAGGACCTCTATCTGGCCCAGGAGATCGATCAGCATGTGGACATGATGCTGAATAGCTTCGCGGCGGCCTCCGAATTGTCGCGGGTGCGAGCGGATTACTACGGAGACTTCGAGTACGACCACCGCACTGGCCGCGTTTATCACGGTAGTTCGGGGAGTTCCTCGTCGGAGATTCATGTCCGCAAAATCAACGGGACAGCCCTGACTTCGGTCGGTGACACCGGAGTTTACGGGACCGCTCAGTCGGGCGGAGGCAGCTCCGTTCTCTCGTCGAACGGGCAGCACTTCTACTACGGCAAGTTGCAGGTCGAAGCTGCGGACGTGCGAAACAATCTGCGGACATTCCCAGAGATCATCCGCGCCGCAACCGGTCATGTGGCCTTTGGGAACAACTCGTATTACGACGCGACGACCGGTCAAAAACTCGGATCGCTGGGATTCACGACGGAGGTGCTCTTCGTCACCGACGATGGCCGACACCTGTGGGTGAAGAACGGCGCTCAAGCGGTTCATTACGAGATACGCACTCTTCCCGCCGGACTCTACGCGAACGACTTGGGAATCAGCCTGGCGACGCATCGCGCTCGCACGGTCACTCAGCCCGAACACGGAACGGTGACGGTTCAGGGCAATGGACAGATTCAGTACACGCCGAATCCGGGGTATGTCGGAGACGATCAGTTCTTGTACCGCGGCACGGGAGTGCTCGGCCGTTCGACGATTTCGACGGTGACGATCCATGTGCTGCCGCCTCGACTCGTGGCCAACGATGACACGTTATCGGCCGACGCCGGTGTTGAATTGCTCGTCGGCTCTGGGGCCGGACTGATGCAGAACGACCGAGAACGATTTCCGGGTTCTGCGAAGGTGCAGTTGGTCTCAGGGCCGCAGCACGGCGTCCTCACGTTGCAGCCGAACGGAGCACTCAGCTACACGCCGGAACTGAGCTTTGTCGGCAATGACACGTTCCGTTATCGCATCGCCGAAGGCTCGGAGACCAGCGACGTGGCGACGGTGACGATTGGCGTTTCGTCTTCCGTGGGTTCGTCGGCGTTTCAGCTTCAGGATGGCCAACTCACGGTCACGATGCCGAACGAGTCCGAACTGGTCGTCGAGGTTCCAGCCAGCGGCACACAACGCTTTCTGACGATTCGCGAATCTCATCGCATCACTCAGCGCGTCTCGCTGATTGGGACGGACTTCGAGCAGGTCGAGCGCGTTCTCGTGCAGGGAAGCGAGCAGGCCGACGAGATTGACCTGCGGCAGATGACTCGCGCGGTGTTTCCTAATCTGGTCACCGTGACGATTCTCGGTGGTGGCGGCGATGACGTGATTCAAGGCTCGGAGTTCGCTGACGTGATCGACGGCGGCGAAGGGAATGATGGGGTCGAGGCGGGGGCCGGCAATGATCATGTCACAGGTGGCACAGGACTTGGTAACGATCGCCTGGATGGCGGCGTTGGGGCCGACACGCTGACGGGCGGAAGCGGCCGCGACACTCTGTTGGGTGGTGCTGACAACGATCTTCTTCAGGCGGGAGATGCCACCGTCTTCATTGCGTCCGGCTCAGGTCAGCAAGTGTTGACGAACACTCAATGGCAAGCGACGGAGATCGATTCTCTGGAGGGCACTTTCGTCGGCGTGGAACTTCGCGGCATTCACACGGCTGATCTGATCGACGCCTCGGCCTGGACACTGGGTGGAGTGACCGTGAATGCCGGTGCCGGTAACGACACGGTCATCGGTTCTGCTCAAGCAGATTCCCTGCTTGGCGGCACGGGCCGCGACTCGATCGACGGACGGGACGCCAATGACACGATCGTCGGCGGAGACGGCATTGATTCTCTGCGAGGTGGCAACGGTCACGATCGGCTCGACGGCGAAGGTGATGACGACGTGTTGGATGGCGAGTCGGGCAACGACACGCTCATCGGCGGTCACAAACGAGATCTTTTACGAGGTGGCGACGGCGACGACTCGTTGCTGGGCGAGTTCGACAACGACACGCTCGAAGGAGACGCCGGGCAGGATACGCTCGATGGTGGCGAGGAGCAGGATACCCTTCGCGGCGGCGTGGGAGACGATCAACTCTTGGGAAACATCGGCGCGGACCTGTTGCAAGGGGACGCCGGCAACGATCGGCTCGATGGGGGTGGCGACAACGATACGCTCAACGGTGGGGATGGGAACGATCAACTCTTCGGCAATGAAGGCCAAGACTCGCTGCTGGGTGGCAATGGACAAGACAGTCTCAGCGGCGCAGCGGGGGACGACCGTTTCGACGATAGCGATGGATTCGTCTGGTACGAAGCGGTCTCGACGTCGCCCGACCTCATTCTGGATCGTGACCTGTCGCGAACATTCGGACGCGACACGATGGTCGGATCGATCACTCAAATCATCATGGCCGGAGACGAGCGAGATAACGTGCTGGACGCTCGCAATTTTCCGTGGACCGTGAGCCTGATCGGTGGCGGTGGCCAAGACACGCTGTTGTTTCCTGATAACACTGCCGCGACGTTCGCGGCGCAGAACGATCTGTTTGAGAACTCGTCCGGTGCAACGCTCTCCGTCAGTGCTGCCGACGGTGTTCTGGCGAATGATGCGGGCGTGATTAGCGGATTGGTCCGGGCCGAAGTGGTGTCGATGCCGACGAAGGGCCGACTGACGTTTCGTAACGATGGATCGTTCGAGTACGTCCCGAACGCCAATTCGACGGCTCAGGACTCTTTCAGTTATCGAATCCACGCGTTCTCTCAGGTCAGCAACGTGGCTACGGTTTCGATCGCGACGTTGCCCGAGCGATTTTTGATGACTGGTCGGCGGCTGGAAATTCACATGCGGAGAGATTCGACGATCGAGTTCATGATGGTCTACGGATCCTACCGAGCGGTTCTGCAGGAGGGAGACGAATACTTTCAATCCAACGTCGCTTTGGATTCCGGGCAATTGCAAAGCCTCGTGATCATTGGCAGCCAGGGAGGCGATGTCATTGACCTCTCGAGTCTCGATCTGTCGCGGGTCAGCAGCTTGTCGCAAATCACCATCCAGGGCGACGAGGGAGACGACACGATCACGGGGAGTCTTCTGAACGAGTCGATCCTTGGAGGAGCGGGTAATGATTCCATCGAGGCTGGCGACGGTCGCGATACCGTGCTCGGTGGCGATGGCAACGATGACCTCGATGGAGGCGACGGGAACGACAGCCTGGAAGCCGGAGCCGGCGACGATCAGATTTATGGTGGCGATGGCGACGACACGTCCGTGGGACAGGCAGGACGAGATCTGTTGGTCGCCAGCCCCGGCAAAGATGTCTTGCGAGCCGGCGAAAAGTCAGTGGTCGTGGTCGGTGGTGACTTGAATTGGGTTCTGACCAACACGAGCGTGAAAGCCACGTTCGTCTTCGATCGTCGGCGTTACACCGTTGGCAGCACCCTGGTCGGAGCGTTCTCAGGAGCACTGGTCGTGGGTGGCGACGAAGACAACAAATACGATGCCTCCGCCTTTCGTTTTGGCAATGTGATCATGACCGGCGGCTACGGCAACGACACGCTTATTGGATCGCCAGGTGCCGATTTGCTGATTGGTGAGGAGGGGCAAGACAATCTGGACGGTCGCGGCGGAAACGACCTGCTGAACGGCGAGTACGGCAACGACACGTTGCGAGGGAATACGGGAGATGACACGCTCTTCGGCGAGAGCGGCAACGATTCGCTGCTGGGAGACGCCGGCAAGGACAGTTTGTCCGGCGGACTGGGCGACGACATCTTCCGCGATGGAAATGGCATCCTGTGGTTCGAGGGGACCGAAGAGTCCTCGGATCTCATCCTGACCGCGAACGGTATTCAGGGACATGGCGGTGACCGATTCATCAATCGAGTGACGAGTTTGGTGCTTTTTGGCGACGAAGGTGACAACCTGATTGATGCCAGTGCGTATCGCGCATCCGGTGTGACGATCGATGCCGACGAGGGAAATGACACGGTCATCGGAACTTCCCAAAACGACGTCATCGTTGGCGGCGAGGGGGATGACGTGCTTGAAGGACGCGCGGGAAAGGATCTGCTGATCGGCTCCAGTGGCGACGACTCACTCAACGCGGAAGCTGGAAACGACACACTGCTTGGAGAAGCGGGACGGGATGTCCTCATCGGTGGAGCCGATTCCGATCTGCTGCTGGGTGGCGATGACGACGACACACTGCAAGGTCAAGCTCAGCGAGACACGTTGGCTGGCGGCACGGGAGCCAACACGTTGGATGACAATGCCGAGCAAAACGAACGGGCCACGTTCGATGTGAAACCAGCGACAGCGAGCCTTCAGCCTCCGCAACTGGCCCAGTCGCTCAGCGAACTGATCCCCGAATTCGACGACGAATGACGCCGCAAAAAACGCGGCGACTTGCGGCGGTTCAGAATCGTCTTGAAGCCAACGTAGACGGCGACCTATACCTCGCGCCGTGACGCCGCCGATCGATGGATCGTTCGAGGCCAATGCGTCACAGGCGGAGGACATGATGCGAGTTTGGTTAGCCTGTGGAATTTCAGCGTTTGTCGGAGCATTGCTGGCGTTGGCGATGCAGGACTCACGAGTGTTGCTGACGGTGGATGCTCAGGATCGAACCGGCGAGCGAGTCACGCGGGCGTCGTTTTCGCTGGACGAGAATCGGTCGTACGCGCCGACCAATCTGCCGGCTCTGTTCAATCGCGAGGGGCTGACTCCGGAAGAAGCGATCAACGTCGCGGTCTACGAGGCGATCAACAAGAGCGTCGTGAACATCAACACGAAGAGCACGCACTCGGCGCTGCTGGCGTTCGAGGTCACGGCCGAGGGGACCGGGTCGGGGTCGATCCTCGACAAGGCGGGGCACATCGTTACGAATTATCACGTCATCGCGGACGCCAACGACGTGATCGTCACGCTGCAC
>CAZILR010000296.1:0-6713 GCA_964539995.1 uncultured Planctomyces sp. | reverse complement strand
GTCCCTCCAGCACGCCGCCGAACGCAAGTCGGTCGAATAACAGCATGAACCCGGCGGCGGTGAGCACCGG
This sequence comes from uncultured Planctomyces sp., assembly GCA_964539995.1. Classification (GTDB taxonomy): domain Bacteria; phylum Planctomycetota; class Planctomycetia; order Planctomycetales; family Planctomycetaceae; genus SXKJ01. The sequence continues at coordinate 6,643 of CAZILR010000296.1, read as the reverse complement.
CAGAGCGAAGGCTTGCAGGATCGCTGTGATGAACATGCCCCAGATCGTCAGCGGCATCCGGAACAACGTCATGCCCGGAGCACGCATGTTGATGATCGTGGTCATGTAGTTGACCGACCCCATCATCGACGACACGCCGACGAGTGTGACTCCCAGCAGCCACCACGTCTGAGCCGGCCCGGACGACGGCGCGGCGACTCGTAATTCCGACAACAATGGGTACGAGGTCCAACCAGCCGCTGCACCACCGAAGTAAAAGCTCATGCCGAAGCTGAAGATCGCCGGAATCATGAACCAGTAGCTCAAGGCATTGAGCGTCGGGAACGCCATGTCGTCCGCGCCGATCATCAGCGGGATCAGGAAGTTGCCGAACGCACCCGCGAGAATCGGAATGATCACGAGGAAGATCATCACGGTGGCGTGCATCGTGAAGAGCATGGTGTAGAACTCGGGCGAGATTTGTCCGCCAGCGCTGGCGAACAGAGGGCCAAAGAGCGGCATTGACGTCCAGGGGAACGCCAACTGCCAGCGGACGCCCAAGGCCAAGCCGCCGCCGACCATCAGCATTAGCAGCGTGGTAAACAAGAACTGCATGCCGATGATTTTGTGGTCCTTCGACCACACATATTTGTGAAAGAACGACAGCTCGTGATGCCCGTGGGCACCATGAGCGTGTTCCTGTTCGTGCCCATGTTCGTGGGCGACTCCAACGGCACTCATGTTATTCATCCTTCTTCGCGACGGCGCTGGGGGTCGCGTGACCGTCGTAGTTCTGGTCGGCTTGCAGCTTCTTCAGATAAGCCTCGTACTCGACTTCGCGCTCAGCGCTCAGTTGAGCCCGCATTTTGTAGTGTCCCCAACCGCACAGTTCGGCGCAGGTCAGGTCGAAGATTCCCTGCTTCTCGGCCTTGAACCAGATCGGGATGATCTGACCGGGAACGGCGTCTTGTTTGACTCGCAAGTGCGGCAGGAAGAACGAGTGCTGCACGTCTTCACTACGAAGCTGAATCATCACTGGCCGATTGATCGGAACGTGAAGATCGTTGACATCGTACAAGTCATCCGGCTGCGGCTTGAGTTGCAGCTTCTTTCCGGGAGCCGGGTATCGAATCCGCCACTCGAACTGTCGAGCGGTCACTTCCGCCACCGGAGCCTCGCGAGCCTCCTTCGGGAAGTACGCCTGCACGCGGAACAACGCCCAGACGTCCATTTGGTACAGGGCCAAGAACAGCAGAATCACCGAGGGGACGACCGACCAGATCACTTCCAGGCTGTGGCTACCGTGACTAAACCAAGATCGCTCTTCTTTGCTGTGCGACGCACGCCACAGGACGTAGGCCAGCGCGATCTGCGTACCGATGAAGACCGCCGTGACGATGTACAGAATCAGATAGAACAGGTTGTCGATCCGCTGTCCCAGCTCGGTGACAGAGGGACCGGGAAACCACCAACCCAACGAGGGAACCATCGAGGAGACCACCGAATAGATGATCGCCACGATCGGCCAGAAGACAAAGAACGCACACCAAAACTTACGCACGGTGAAACTCCCGTTAGACCGATCTCTCGAATCGGCCGATCGGACGGCTCGAAGTCCGCCCGATGTTTCCGCTAATTCGCATTTCCCTGCTCACCCGGATGTCCCACGACACTGGTTGCCGTCGCCGATTTGGGAGACGCCGAGTCAAAAGGAACGGACAAGACGTAGTTGACCAAGTCCCAAACTTGTTCCGGAGTCACCGTGGCTGGCGTCGCCGGCATCGGAGTCCCTTTGATTCCCTGTGAGATGCGGCGATAGAGGTCGATTGGTCGGCGACCGCCACGGTAAATCCCGCGCGTCAAATCGCGAGGCTTGATCTGTTGGCCCCAAGCGTCGTGAAGCCCCCGTTTCTCGAACAGCCCACCGGTGGCATCGTTCTTTTGATAATCTTCCGTTTGAAAACCGTTGCCCCGCCCTGCCAGTCCGTGACAGTTCACGCACTTGCCATCCTTCGCGAACATCACCCTCCCACGCTCGCGCGACTCCTTCGAGTCAGGAACGCGCGGAACCGGTGGCACAATGATTGTCTCCGCAGTGTCGGCACCTTCCCAAGCTCCGGCGATGTCACCAGAGGCCGATTCCAAAAACGCCGCCAGTCCTTCCGTCGCATTCGACTCGTACTCGGCGAGTTCCTTGGTGATCTGCTTCTCGACTTCGCTGGTACTGGTGTTGGACTCTTTGGCTTCCTTCTTGGCTCGGTCAGCCGCAAAGTCGTTCTTCAACTCCTTGAGCAACTGCACCTCGACTTCGCCACGCATGGCCAACCAGCGGATGTACTCGATGAGGGATGTGAGCTCCTGGTCTTTAAGCATCGGCACGAATGCCGGCATGTAGGTGCCGGGGATTCCTTGGCTGACGATTCGCTTCAAGTCATCGCGGGACGCCTTCGAGTCCTTGTTGGTTGAGGTGAACTTGAAGACTCCCAGCCGATAGTCTCGCGGCCGAGGATTCAGATATTGCGCCGTCGGACCATCACCGTCGCCGTTGACTCCGTGACAGTGCTGGCAATGCCGAGCGTACAGCTTGCGACCGTGTCGGAGATTTTGTCCGGCGACCACAAATTGATCTCCCTCAGCGGGAGCCGCTTCAAAGGCTGTCAACGCCTCAAAAGACTTGTCGCTGGCATCGTAGCTGGCGAGCAGGAACGACTTCCCCTGATTGGCTCCCGACTTGAACAGCAATCCCGCGCGAGCCAGTTCGGGTGAGTTCAAACTTTCGAGATCGCTGGCCTCCGCATTGAACTCCACGACGATCGACTGACCATCAACAGACTTCACGGTACCCTCGGCCTTGCCGTAGTTCACCGGCAGCTTCAACCACGCGACGCTGTTGAGTGGCGTCCCGAAATGTTCGGCCAAGGTTTTTTCGACGACCGCTCGAGCCTTGCGATGGACCGGCTTGGCGACGGCGGTGTTCTCGGCGAACTGCATCTGCGACGCATCGCCTCCACACCCGGCCACGGCACTTGCCAGCACCACGACCAATGTTTGCCACACTCGCGCACTCACGGGAACATCCTCCGATTTTTGATTTCCGATTTTTCGATTTTTGATTGAGAAAACTGATTGCTGTTCAATCGAAAATCAAAAATCAAAAAATCGAAAATCTTCATCACAGTCCGAATTTCGCCGCGGCCGTCTTGATCTCGACGGCCGGATTATCGCCACCCTTGACGGTGACTTTGTACTTCGATTCCAACAGCCCCGGCTTCCCGCCGTCACCTCGTTCATGCCAGATCTTGAACTGGTAGGTTCCGGCCGGCAGATTGTCGATCTTGAAGTTTCCATCCGCATCCGAAACTGCCGCGAAGGGGTGATCAAGAACGAGATGATACGCACTCATCCACGAGTGCAAATCGCACTTCACCGGGAAGGGTTCACGCTCAGCTTTTTTGTAGACCAGCTTGATTCCCGTGCGGTCATTGGCACCCACGGTATTGTTCAAGTTGCCATTGCGATTACCGACACAACGAGTGTTATGCAGCGCGCCATCGTCGTTCAAGATGCGGACGGTTTGTCCGACTTGGCAAAACATGGCGTGAGTCGTGAAGCGACAATTCTTTTGATCGAACGCGAGCTCCTCGGTTGGCGTCGTCGCCTTGAAACCAGCCGGTGGCTTGTCGAGAAACACGAAAGCGTTCGCCACACCGTTGGACTCACTGACAACCAAATCTTCTTTTGGGATGTCTCCGCTTGCGGAGCAGACGGAGGGATCCTTGTCCGCCGTTCCTTTTTTGTAGATCACACCCGGTGCGGGTCGTGTTCCGTCAAAAACAATTCGTCCAGCGAACGCGCCTGAGCCACCAGCGGAAGCCCCCGGATCAGCCTCGGCAGACTTACCACCTTCGACTTTGGCGACCGCCGATTCCGCCAGCTTCACGCGCACCGACGGCTCCGCGTGCGCTCCGGTATCGAGCTTGCCACAGCCGGCCGAGAGGATCAGCAGTCCACCGCAAGCCGTCATCATCCAACTCAATTTTGAGCCAACCGTTTTCATCAGTTGCCTCCTTCCTTCGCGTCGCCCTTGGTCGAAGCCGCATCAGCGGGCGCGGGGGCCACCGCGAGCGGCAGCTTGCCTTCTTTTTCCAACAGTCGCGCGTAATTCATGAGCGCGTCGCGCACCGAAATCACTTGATCGAGCGGATCGGTGTCCATCAACGGCGGGAATTGTTTTTGATCCTTACGGAACACGGGCGGCATTGACGTGTACGGCGTGATCCAGGCCGGCTTGTAGAGCCACAGCATCACCCAATCCGGCCGCAAGCGATCGGCGACGTAATCCAGGTTCGGCCCGCGAATATCCTTTTTCGGATCCGAGCCTTTGTATTCCTGGCCGGCGACCGAGTGACACTTGATGCAAATCGGCGCGTTGAGCACTCGCCAAGATTCCTGCAAATAATCCCCTGGCCGTTTCGGATGCCGTTCGTGATAGCGGTCATTCATGGCCGACAAATACGTGGGGCTTCGTTCTGGGACATTCTGATACGGATACGACACGCCGTCATACGCCGCGAAATAGTTGGCTAGCGTTTGCGCTTCCGCGTCGGTCATGTTGAACTTTGGCATTCGCAACACAGTCACATGCCGCAGTTGCTGCGGGTTCTTCAAGAAGGAATACAGCCAAGGTGTTTGCACCTTGATCCCTTCCTGATACAGCGGTGGTGGCGACATCTGCCAAGCATTGGCTTCGGCATCACCTTTCTTGATATCGCCAACCAACCACTCGGCGAACGAACCGCCACGCGCCGGCTTCTCGGAAACGAGTTGCGGTTCGGGAACAATGATGCGCTGCGGTGCCCACTGGACTTTGCCACCAACGTCGATGGTCTCCCAGAGATCATAGCCGTATTCACGTTCTTCGGGTTCGTCGTCCGGCTTCGGCCGCGATGAAACAAGTCCCTTGAACATCAGAACCGGAAGCGTCTCTGTGCCGTCGCTCTTCTTGACGACGTGCGACTTACCTGTCAGCGCTTTGCGTGGCGGCTTGAGCTTCATCAACAGATCAAAGCCTTCCTGATGATCCTCGACACCGAGTTCCGAGGCGAGAATCTCTTCCGGCTTCGTCGCGTACGAAATCTCCGGCAGGTCGATGATATGACAGCCAGTGCAATTGAATTTTTGCAACAGCTTCTCGCCTTCGACTTTCGCCAACTCGGCACCCTTGGGTCGGTACTGATACTTTTCAGCCGGCGGACGCGCCACGAGGCCCAGCACGAATGTCGAGATGGCTTCGATTTCTTTCTCGTCCAACGGGAACTTCGGCATGCGGAGCCGTTCGTCGTAGAACTTGGTCTCGGTTTTTTCGTAGTCGTAGCTGCGCGGGTCGCGGAGTTTTTGCCAGATGAAGCCAGGGCGACCGTGATGCAGGAGGCTCTCGTAGAAGAACGCCGCACCCAGCTCCTTCTCTTCCTGTTCGTGGTTGTCGTAGTCTCCGGCCGCTGCTTTCTTGATGGCGTTCTCGACGCGAGTCTTGGTTGAGCTGCCATCGGGTTCGCCGTGATGGTGCAAGTATTCTTCGATGTGCTCCGGCGCGAGCCGCGACGGGTCTTTCAAGCCCCAATCCTGCAAAGCGGTGCCGATCGGTCGGGCGGTTTCGAAATTCGGGATGTCGTGGCAGCCGTAGCAGCCGTAGCGCGAGATCGTCACGCGGCCGAGGTAATTCATCTTCCGCTTGCGCCATTCTTCGTCCGAAAACTTGGCATCGGCGGTCTCGGCCACAAGCTCAATCTCGTCTCCCTTCACCGTCTCGCGAGCGTACGGGTACTTGCGAGCGGACATCACTTCCGTGGCCTGCGCCGGCGTCACCGTCTTGCGTCGCCACAGCAGCATTTCGACGAGCTTGTCCAATTCCGCGTCACTGATTTCGATGGCGTCGTACTTTGCCGTATCACCGCTCAGCAGGTACGCCGCGATATCGGCCGCCGGGTCGATCGACGTTCCGTCTGGCTGCTTGACCGCGTCAAGGAACAGGTCCGGCATCTTCGTGCGCGGGTGATGCCGTTCCGGCTCGCGAATCCAGGTGTAGAGCCAGTTGAAACCTTCCACTCCCGGCTTGAGCTTCGCCGCGATCTTCGACAGATTGGGTCCGAACTCGCCCTTCGAGCCTTTGAATCGCTCCGCATCGTGGCTGTGACAGGCGAGGCAACCCTTCTGTGCGAAGAATGTCTCGCCACGCTTCGCATCCGGTTTGTAATCCGCATCCGGCTTGTCGTACTTCAGTTCCTTCGAGTTGTCGAACAAATAGTGTGCGATTGCCGCGAGTTCGGCCTTTGAGAAGTCTTTGCCGTGTGCGTCGCTGTTGTTCGTCAGGTTGAAGAACTGCGGCATGTTGGTCGTGGGACGGAAGCGTTTCGGTTCCTCGGTCCAATGAGTCAGCCATGCGGGCGTCGTCTTGCTGGCGATGTGTCGCAGGCTCGGACCCACTTTGCGTTCGACACCGGCCACCGCCTTTGAATCATCGGCGATCTTCTTGGCTTCGGCGGCCGTTTGCGGTTCGAGCCGCAGATCCGGGCCGACTGGCTTGCCGGCATCGAAGCCGTTGATCTCGTGGCAGCCGAAGCAGCCGTATTTCTTGATGAGCTGCCAGCCTTCGTAAGCCTTCGGA
>CAZILR010000295.1:0-6714 GCA_964539995.1 uncultured Planctomyces sp. | reverse complement strand
GGTCGGGCTACAGACACCGCAACTTCAAGAATTAGCCAGCCGTGCCAGATCAGTCGGCGAGTCGCGATCTGTAGTAGTGGCACAACGCGACTGCGAACGCATCCGCGACGTCATGCGGCTCCAGCAACCGGTCCAAACCGAGTTCCGATTTGATGGCTCGTTGGATTTGATCTTTGCTCGCCTTACCACTGCCGGTGAGCAAGCGCTTGATCTGCGTCGGCGTGTAATGCACGACGGGAATACCGTGGCCGACGGCGGCCGACAAAATCGCGCCGCGGGCATGAGCCATCAGCAGCGCCGACTTCGGGTTCTTCACGAGCGAGAAGACTTGCTCGATCGCCAGTACGGTCGGTTGAAATTCGTCCAGAACTTCGACCAGGCCAGATGCGATTTCATGCACACGCTCGGCCAGCGAACGGCCACGAGTCGATCGAATCAGGCCTCCTTCACGCAGCACAGGACCGCGTGAAGAACGCTCCAGCAAGGCATAGCCTGTCCGGTTCAAGCCCGGATCAATCCCCAAGAATCGCGGCGCGACACTCATCCGTGAGAGTTCCCTTGGCAATTCCATTGTAGGGACGAGAAAAACAATTTGTGGTGCGGGTGAGTTGCCCGCACCACAAGAGCACGAAATTGCGTTCTTCGTCCGCTTACATGCCGCTATTGCTGCTACTACTGCTGCTGCCGCTGCTACTGCCGCTGGACATTGGAGCGGAGGACGTCCTCCCTCTGCCCTTGGCCGAACTCTTTTTGGCGGTGGCAGACTTCGCTCCCTTTTTCAACGAATTGCCCCCAGCTCCAGACATCATCATTTCCATCATCCCGCCGCCGATACCCATCGGGTCATCGTTGAGATCGCCTCCGACGCTGGCCTGCGTGGGATTGGCCTTGATGCGTTCGCGAATCGCACGACGTTCGGAATCCACGATTCTCTCAGCGTCCGCTCGTTCATCCGTGGCGGTCTTGTTGTCCAAGATCGTCATTTGGCCAAAGCGATCGACGACCAGCGCCTTGTCGGCGATGGCCAATTGCTTCAGTTTCTTGTCGTCCAATTTCAAATCGGCGTGTTCGGCGAGATCAAACCCCGTCGCTGTTGGGGCCGGTGCGACATCCGCCAGCAGGCTTCCCGTGAAGACCGGCACCTCTTCCTTCTTCAACGTGTCATTGGCAGGGCGGAAAACTTCGGTCTCTTTGCAAAGTCCACCGATGAACTGCCCAAGTTGTAGTTTCTCCACTTTCGCGGAGATCGTTGTTCCGGCTTCCGAGAACCACTGATAGACATCGATGTTCGCACCGGGCAATCCGGTATCGGCACGCGGCTTCTCCGCCCTCGCGAGGAACAGGCGTTGCTCTTCCGGGACGAAGACGTGCGGAGTCGGCTCGCTCCACGGTGTCACGCGGACTTCACCGGCTGCGATCGACTCATCCACCAACTCCTCGACCGGCCGCTTGAAGTTGGGATTGAGCAGCGTCAACCGCATGCGATACCGATAGGCGTTTCCAGGAGTGATCTGGAAATCGAAATACCGGAACAGCAGGTATTTCGACATCTTGCCACCCCCAGTTCGACTCAATTGGTCGGTGAACCCGCCGAACGCATTGCTCAAATCACTCGCGCCAAGACTCGAATTGTAGGTTGCCACGTCACCCTGTCTCATCATCGCGGACAAGTCGTTCACAATTCCGGTCATCTGGCCGCTTCCCATGGCATTACTGCGCATGCCGCGAGCGTCATGAACTTTGGAAGAGAACCCTTTCTTCGCGAATTTGTCGTCCGTCTTTTTCTTGGCGGCCTCTTCGACCAACCGCTCATTCAATTGAACCTGAAGTTCCGCCTGTTCGTCGGTCAGCGTCTTGATGAGTGGATGCGAGGCCCAGTCTTTCGTTTTCGTCTTCCACCTGCCGATGACTCGCTGTGGCAATGGCATGGTGAAGACGTTGTCGGTGAAGGCGGGGTCCACGAGGTCGGTATCGAATTCGATCCGGTCCAGCAGATCGAGCGTGGCCTGTAGATCGACCTTTTCCCAAGGGCCTGACCAAGGCTTGTCGCCAGGCAGAGCCACTTGTCGTTCCACCTCGAAATCCAAAAAGTTGACGAAGTCCGCCACCTTCTGCTTCTGTTCGTGCATCACCTTGACCAGCTCGTCCAACTGGTCCCCCAGAGGAAAAACGGCTCGCACGGAGACAAACCGATTGCCGTGAGCGTTCACGGCCCTGCCGCCTTGATTCATTCCCATCCCCATTCCCATGCCACTACCACTATTGCCACCGCTGCTGGTCAGATTCTTGTAGGAAACCGGACTTGAAGCTCCGGTGCCCATGGGCATTGGGTCGGCAGCACCAGCTCCGGATGAGGTTCGTCCCATCGGATCGTTCGTGACATTCCGCTTCGGGGCGAACTCTTCATTGTCATCATCCGCCGCAAGCTTCTTCGCCGCATCGGAACCCTCAATGGCCGTCGCGACTGAAGTCTGCGATGCATCGACCGGTGGTGTCTCGACAATCACCGCCTTGCCGAAGTCCGCGATGGGTTCAATCAGCGCGAGCCATTTCGGTTCGGAGATTTTTTTCAACGTGGGATACATGGGCCAGAACCAGTTGGTGGAGTACTCGTAGCGTCCTGGTTCCAACGGCGATTGCAGCGTCTGCACGGCCTGCATGATGTCCAGAGGCTTGTACTTGTTTTGATCCTCCACGGTAAAAGCCGAGGCTTGGATGTTCCGTTCGCCCGCCTCGACTTTGTCCTGAAATTCCTTGGGCTGCTTGTCGTAGCGGCTCCAACTGGTGCCTCCCAAGCAGATCAGCACAAACAGACCGATCACACCCAAAAACAGCTTCTCGCCGTGATCGATGGCGGCTTGCTTGTAGTTCGTGCCTTTGAGTTTTGCCAAAAGATTTTTCATGACTGACTCCCTGTGTGTCGCGACCAAAATTTGATTGGCCGAGAAGACTTCGGAGGCTGAAGGACCGTGATTGAAAAGATTCGTTGGTGACTGAAGGGCTACTTCGTTTCGGAATCGGACTTGTCGGCGGCATCGTCTTTCGGTGGAGACTTTTCCTCCGCAGGTTTATCCGAGTCGGAATCCGTTTTTTCCGGTTTGGCGGGATCCGATTTTTGTGCGTCTGGATCGTCCGCTTTCTTGGATTCATTGCCGGAACCTTCGGTTGGCTCGGCGGTCGTCGGCTTTGAGTCGGCAGTGGCTGCATCGGACTCGGCGGGTGACGTGTTGTTCTCTGGTGTCACTGCCAGCCCTGCGGCTGGTGCTGCCGAGCTTGGTGGAGCCGTTTGCTCCGCATCGGGTGCCACTTCCGGTGGGCGATACAACGTCCAAACACCGAGGATTGCGACTTGCGCCAAATTCGGATCCGCCAAAGCCGCCGCAGAACCAGGATTGCTCGAAGCCGTCCGCCCGGTGGGTACTCCTGACCCAGACCCTGATCCCGAATTGCCAAGCCCCATGTCTTCATCGGCAAGGTTCGACGTTGCAAGGGCCGCCGAGGAATCACCACTGGAAGAGGATGTTGGCTTAAACCCAGCGAAGCCCGTCCCGCCGCCACTGCCACTGCCGCCACCGGGGGTGTTCGTCGAATCCGAGAGCCACACTTGTTGCACTCGAATGATCTCGACCGGGAATGGCGAGTTCATCAGCTCGGCGATCAGATCCGGCACCTTGCGATGATCCATCGTCACTTTGAAATAAAAGGCTCGGCGCTTGTACGGCTGCTTGTCATCCAGATCGATGTATCGCTTGACCTCGGCTTTCGGAGCAGCACCAGCAGAAGCACCACCTGAGTTTGCATCGGTGAAACCTCCAGCGCCCGAGTTGAAACCGCCCAGGCCGGATGCTCCCCCGCCTGAGCTGGCGTCCATGGAAACATCAAACTCTTCCGACAACTTGATGTCTGCGGAGAGAGCGCTGGACTCCGATCGTTGCATGCCAAAGCCGCTTCCACCCGTCAGTCCCATGTTCTCACCGACAAAACCACTCGTTCCACCACCCGCTGCTGCCGCGCCACCACCATCACCCGTGGACTTCGCACCGCCAAACAACTGGATCTTCCCCAACTGTTTGACAAATGCGTCACCTTGGGAAATCGCGTTGGCATTCAAGCGTCGGATGGCATGCAGCAATTCGGTTTGCAGCCAGATGTCCTCTTGGGCATTCCAAATGTCAGCAAAGGTCGGCTGAAGTGTTCCCAAGTGAGCCATGTTGGACTGATGCAAATCGGCCATCGCGAAGGCAACTTTCCGGCGCTTGTCGGAATCGCGGAGATTGATCCCGTCGTCGAGTGGATCGACGATCTCCCAGAGCGCACGCATCTGCGATTCATAGCTCAGCGGATACTTGAAAATGACCGAACCACCTTTTTGCTCCTCGGTGAGGTCTTTGAAGTACTCCGCCTTGGCCATGATCGGTGCGATGTCTTTGGGCCAGAACATCCGCTCTTGCTGCTTGGCCCAAAGTTCTTGATTGGCGCGGCGGTTATGCAGCATTTGCTGCTTGTTGATTTCGTTGAGCTTCGTGGTCCAGGATTCATTGGGCACTCCGGTCCCGGCAGGGATATCCGTGAACGCTTTGTCCAGCTTGCCCCATCGATCTGCGATCTCGGCGGCGAGCTTGCCTTTGGACATGAAGTAGCCGGCCAAAGGCATGACCAGGACGATAAAAAACAGAATCCAAAACTTCTGAGCGAGAATCGGCTTGAGCTTATCCATGGCAACCTCGATCGGGCTGAGTGAAATGGTGCGGGTCTCGTCGGTCAAATTCTCGAACGTGAATTCTATTTTCCGGAGGCAGGTGCTGTGGTCGCAGGTGCCGCCGTTGGATTTGGTGCCGTCGCCGTCGGAGTTCCCTGATTTGGCGCTGCGGCGTTGTTGGCAGCATCAGGTGCCACCGTCCCCTCGGCCACGACGGGCTTCAGCGGATCTTCCGCAGGACGTTTCTCCGCCGGTGTTGGAGTCCAGATGAACTGAATCATAAAATCGTTCTTGTCGATCATCCGGCGTTCTTCGCTCTCCTTGTTCGGGCCATCCACTCCCCCCAATGGTGCCGACGACGTCGGAGCGGCACCGGCTTTGGGGCGAGCACCAAATGGTCCTCCAAATCCAGCAGCCCCTCCCGGCCTTGTCGCGGCTGTCACCGCCGTGGACTTCTTCCCTTTCGGGAAATAGGGAATCTTCTTGGGGTTCTCGGATTTGAAAACCGCGTGTGTGATTCCCACCTTTCGCACAGGCACAGGTTGGGGAGTTCCAGGCTGCTGGACTTCAAACTTTTGAAAGTTGGTCAGGACGTAGTTCTTCACATAGGCTTGAAGCTGCTTCGTGTCGTCGTTGGGATCGTGCCGAAAATGCTCGCCCGAGAGCGTGAAGACGTAACCAGCGCCACTCGGCGCAGTCTCTTGGTCCTGCTTCAACATCGAGATGAAAATTCCCGGCTTCTCCTTGGTCTCCGAATACCACTTTGAGACGTCGGAGTATTTTTTGGCGGTGACGCTTTTGATGTTGACCCGGTTCTTGAGCGTGACGTCGTCAATGTCCTGTTCGTTCCCCGTGTCGCGTGGCAGGCATTCGTTGATCGCGCGATAGACTTCCAGCCACATCTCTCGCGTGTCGATCGCAGTCACGAGACGGGCACCGTCCTCCTGTGCACTTTTGAAATTCCCCTCCGCAGTCGAAAACTTCCCCTCGTATCCGGTCTTCAGAGCCTTCAGCGCATCGACCTTCTTCTCGACATCGCCAAACTTGTCCGTGCTCACCGAACTGGCGACGTTGCTGTAGCCGGCGGTGGACATCGCCAAGCCGAACAGCAAGCTGGCAGCCGTCGCCACGGCCCACGGTTTTTTGCGGCGAATCTTGCGAGCGGTCGCAATCTCCGACGGCAGCAGCGTGGTGTGAATGCGAGTCAACTTCAGAGCTTGCAGAGCCAAGCCATACGGCACCACGAAGCTGAGCACGTTCTCTTGGAACAGCGGAGCGTTGAGCACCGAATCGCCGACCAGAGCCTGGAAGTTATCAACTCGTTCAACCTCGTATTGCAGGTTCTGCTGCAAGAACTTCTGCAAACCGGCGAGCTTGAAGCCGTTGCCGGCCCCCACGATCTTCGTGATTTTCGCGTCGCGATTGACGCTCGAAAAATAGCCGATCGAACGCTGGATTTCCGAAACGTAGTCGTTGAACACCGGCCGCAGAGCCTGGAAGACGGCGCGCGGATCGGGAGCTTTCGTCGCGTTGCATTTCAGATGCTCGGCTTTGGCGAACGTCAGTTTCATTTCCTTCGTCAACGCGCGAGTGAAATGGTTGCCGCCGATCGGGACGTTACGAATCCAAATTTTGTTGCCGTTGGTGACGAGCAGCGTCGTGTTGTCCGTACCCATGTCGAGCACGATCATGTACTCGCCGTCGTCGGAAAGCTCCTGGCCAGGACGCAGACCGATCTGATCGAAGCAGAGGAAGTTGTGCATCGCCAGCGGCGCGATCTGAACCAACTCGACTTCCATTTTGTTGGCGACATACGGCTTGATCGCCGAGTAAATGCCTTCCTTCTTCATCGCGAAGAGGCCGACTTCGGCTCCCAGCATGAAGCCGCTTTCGACCATGCCGCCGCCGAGCGTCTGGTAGTCCCAAATCACGTCCTCCAAGGCGAACGGGATCTGCTGTTTGGCTTCGTAGCGGACGATCTCGGGCGCGAAATGGCGGATGACGAACCCGCTGTC
>CAZILR010000294.1:0-6720 GCA_964539995.1 uncultured Planctomyces sp. | reverse complement strand
GCGGCGACGATCACAATCAGCGTCACGTTCGGATCGGAAAAGTTCTGCGCGCCGACGATCAATGCCGCCGGAATGTTTCTCGCGGCCGTGCCGAAGCCAAGCACTTGCCGCGTCTCTCTCGTCGGGCCACCCAACCAATAGCCCGCGACAAACGAGACGCCGACGAACAGCACGATGGCTGGAACCGCTCGCGTGCCGAAAATCTCCAGCAGGTTTTGAACATTCAACGCCGGAATCAGCACGAGCGCGATCAGCAAGCTGAGGTTGCTCAGTCGATCCATCCACGGCCGCAGACGAAGTGCCAACGACTCGCGGCGAGCCTTCAGCAGCAACCCGGCGCTCAGCGGCAAAATCATCGTCACGGACAGTTTCTCAGCGATCTTCAGCGAATTCACCGACACACCAGGCAACAGTCGCGGCAACGCCAACGGCAAGTACACCAGCGATCCAGCCATCAGCAACACCATCAAGCCTACCGAGAACGCGACATCCCCTTTTGCCCGTTCGATGAGCTTCGGTAGAAACGGTGCGCCGGCAGCCGCGCCCAACAAGATTAAGCCGACGGCCTGTGGTTCACTGAGCGACATCGTTTTCGCGATCGCCACGGCCACCGCAGGGACGACGACGAAGTTGACCGCCAACGACAATGCCACCAACCCCGCTTGTCGTAGCGGAGCCACAATCTGCGACACGGTCAGATTCAAGCCGACGCTCAGAACGCTCGACACGACGAAGACCAAAACCATCAGGTCGGCGAACTGCTTCATGACGACCTCGACTTGGTCTTGCGGGCTGGCTTTCGAGAGGCTGACTTACCGTTTGTTCGCAGCCACAGAGAATGATGCTTGCGAATCAAGGCGATGGCCTCGTCGCCGTTCGCGACGCACTGCGGGATATTCATGTCTTCTGCGTTGGCCAGCGGCGTGTCTGTCGAGAGCATCGACGTCTTCGCCCAGTCGAGCAGTCCGGGCCACATCTCGCCGACGAGGATCAGCGGCGTGTTGTCGAGATGATGCACTTGGAGCAACTGCCAGATCATGAGCGTTTCCAGCACCGTGCCGACTCCGCCGGGAGCCACGATGAAAGCGTCCGAGGTCAGCACGAACTGATGCAGTCGCGTGAAGAACGTGCGATGCTCGAACGCTTGGCCGACGAACGAATTGACTTCCTGCTCGAACGGCAGATCGACGCGGATACCGATCGACTTCGCTCGCTCTGGAGCACTCGCGGCTCCTTCGTTAGCGGCTTGCATCAAACCGGGACCGCCGCCGGTGATGATGTCGCAGCCCAGCTTGGCAAGTTCAGCGGCGCAACGCTTCGTCTCTTCGTAGCCGAACGTCCCAGGCTTCACACGCGCCGAGCCGAAGATCGTCACTCGATACCGTTCGCGTCGTGACGGGCGCAATCGAGTGAGGCCGTTGACCACGTCCCACAGTCCGAGTACGGCGTTGGCCAGAAGCTCTTTGACTTGTTCCTCGTCGGCGAGGCTGATGGTGGCGGAGCGTTTCGCGGCCGAATCGGATTTCTTCATGGTTCTTCTTTCGTTGTCTTTTTAGTCGCTGAATTCGTGAGAGGTCGAACCACCGAAGTCTCACGACTTCGGCTACGAGCAATTCACGGACGCTGGCAGTGTCCGCCATCAGGTCACGCAGTTGTCCGCGTCTCCCACATACGGAAGCCGCCGACGAAGGCGTAGGCATTGTCTCCCAGGCGGCAGCCGTGTGGCAGCGTTTTGAGTTTCCGGGCGTTGCCGCCGCCGAGTACCACGTCATCGGGATGTAATGCTTCGATCAGCCGCGCGACAACAAACTCCACATGTTGTTCCCAGCGCTTCTTTCCGAGTCGTTCGTAGCCGCGTTTGCCTACGAAGTCTTCAAAGGCACCCTTGCGATACGAGAGATGTCCCAACTCCAACGGAATCACCACGCCGTCGGCGACCAGCGCCGAACCCAGCCCCGTGCCCAAGCCGACGAACAGCAGCAACCCATCTTGATAGCTGCCGAGTGCCTGCATCGCCGCGTCATTCATCAGCTTCACCGGGCAACCGAACGCGGCGGGAAAATTGAAGTCGCTCCAACCCGGAGCGAGATTGCGCGGCTCGGCCAGGATTCGGCCTCGCTGAACGAGGCCGGGGTAGCCCAACGAAACGACGTCGTACTTCCAGTCACCGGCCGCCTCTTTGACGCCGCGCACCATCTGCTCCGGAGTCATCGTTTTTCCGGAGTGAAACTTTCGTGGCTCCGACTCACCACTCGCGAGCAGCTTGACGTTCGTCCCACCGACATCGACGGCTAAAATATTCACGATCAGGTTCCTTGTGTTGCGGACTCATTGTTCGGGCGTGTTCGCCGCCGGCGTACCCAGCACGATGCGATGCAGATTTGTCGCGAGGTTGTGAATCACGTCCCAGTCGCCGGAGATGTCTTGCGAGTGAGCGAGGTTGTTTCGCAAATCTTGCAGGGCTTTCACAAATTCTTCGACCTCGCGGCGTGACGCGAACCGCGTTCGCGCTCGCAGCGATTCGTCACGGGCGACGATCTGCCCTTTGTCGGCGAATTGCAGGCAGTCCAGCAGCGTCCGAGATTGGCCTCGGCGGTGGCGTTCGTGCAGAAAGTCGCGCCCCTTTTGCAACCGGCCGGCGGAGAGATACTTCTGCCACGACTCCTGCGGGCAGAGTTCGTTGATCAGCCGCGTGACCCGCAACTCCGTGATCGTCAATAGCCCGAAGAGCCACATCCGCATCGGCGGCTTTTGGAGATCGACACGACGAATGAGGCCGCTCACCTGCCCGAACCCACGCACGAACAGACACGGAAACGCATTCAAGCCATGCACGACCTCATTCAGCGACGCCGTGTCCGCGATGACCGATGCTGGATCGAACGGCCGAACACCGACCGGCTGTCGGTCGCTCGCCGAATCGCCGCGCATGAGCCAACCGGCCATCACACCAGATCGCCGTACTCCGACCACATCAAATTGCTGAGCCTTCATTGCGGCGAGGATTGTCGCTGTCGGCGTCGTGTCATCAAACGACGGCAGCGGATCGGCGAGATCGCGGGCCGAAAATCCATTCAGAAACAGATGGAGTGCGTCTTCAGAGCCGCTCACGGTTCCCTCGGCTTCAAGAGTTGCTGGCTGTGTTGAGCGATCATCAACTCCTCGTTCGTCGGAATCACCCACGCCGAGACGCGGCTGGTCGAACGGGAAATTCGCGGGCCACCTTGTTCGTTGCTGTGGTTGTCGAAGTCGAGGCCCAGCCAATTCGCGGCGCGGCAGACGCGAGCGCGAATCGACGGAGCGTGCTCGCCAATGCCGCCGGTGAAGACAAGTGCGTCGAGTCCTCCGAGAGCGGCGGTCAGCGAACCGATTTCTCGCGAGATGCGATCGACGAACAACTCAACGGCCTCGGCGGCATGAGCGTCGGTCGCTTCTCGTTCCAACAGCGTGCGCATGTCGCTCGAAATGCCGGAGACTCCGAGCAGACCGGATTCGTGCGTCAGCAAATGCTCGACCGCGTGAGCAGTCAGGCCATGATGATTCATGAGGTAGAACAGTACGCCGGGGTCGATCGCTCCGCAGCGAGTCCCCATTACCAAGCCGTCCAGCGGCGTGAAGCCCATCGTCGTCGCGATGCTGATTCCACCGCGCAACGCACACAGGCTTGCGCCGTTGCCGAGATGAGCAACGATCGTGCGTCCGACAGCGGCTTGCTGATCAACGTGCGGAAGTTGCGACGCGATGTATTCGTAGGACAAGCCGTGAAAGCCGTAGCGTTGGATTCCCGATTCGGTCAGTTTGCGTGGGATCGCGAATTGTTGAGCGACGACAGGCTGAGTCCGATGAAACGACGTGTCGAAGCACGCGACCTGCGGCAAGTTCGGTGCGTGGCTCGCGACCGCTCGGATTGCCGCCAGGTTGTGCGGCTGATGCAACGGAGCCAGCGGCACGAGCGATTCCAAATCCGCGAGCACACGGTCGTCCACTCGCATTGGCTGAGTGAACCTCGTTCCGCCATGCACCACACGATGTCCGGCGGCGACGAGGCGCGATTCGCCAAGTTTGTCACGGCCCCAGTCGAACAAAAACTCAATCCCGCCGGCATGTCGCAGCGTTGAACCAGCCGGCCAAGTGCGTTCACCGAGAACCTGCCCCGCCGCGTCGCGAGCCACGAATCGCGGTTCGGTCAGCAGTGATTCCAACTGGCCGCGCAGCAATAGCTCCGGCGGATCGCAGTCGCGAAACACCGAAAACTTCAGGCTCGACGAGCCAGCGTTCAGGATTAAAAGGGCATCGGACATAGTGATTGCGACTCAGTCGTCATCGACATGCTCTCCGTGCCATCGGTGACTCTGTGTTTTACTTTTTAACACCGAGGCACAGAGGACACGGAGAAGGCTGGGGACATTCAAACGGATCGATTCCGTCTCATCAAAGCAGTTCGTCGAGGGCTTTCCGAATGATGCTCGCGCTGGAGTAAAGCAGGCTGGATTCTTGATCGTTCAGCGGCAGCGGGAATGTTTCAAGGACTCCGCGACCACCAACCATGCGAGGCAACGCGACCGTGACATCGCGCACGCCAACAACATCGGGAGAAGGGGCACAGACCGTCAAAATCGAGCGTTGGTCGTGCAGGATCACATCGACGATGCGAGCCAATGCGCTGCCGATGCCGTAGTAAGTCGCACCTTTACCGCCGATGATCGTGTACGCCGCGCGGCGCACATTTTGGTCGATCTGCTGGCGAACGGCGTCAGTGATCTCGATACCGCGCAGCCGGGCAAACGTGTCGAGCGGCATTCCGCCGATCATGGCCAGCGACCAGGTGAGGACTTCCGAATCGCCGTGCTCGCCGATGACGTAAGCGTGAACGTGATGCGGATCGACACCGCAATGCACGCCCAACAGACTTCGGAAGCGAGCCGTGTCGAGCGTTGTCCCCGATCCGAGCACTCGGCCGGCGGGCACTCCGCATTCAGCCGCGAACCGCGCGGCAAGATGCGTCATCACGTCCACCGGATTCGTCGCCACGACCAGTACCGCATCCGGCGCGTGCTTGAGCACTGACGGCACGACTTCGCGAAACACTGCCGCGTTCCGTTGCAGCAATTGCAGTCGAGTCTCTCCCGGTTTCTGACCGACTCCCGCGCAGAGAACCACGACCCGGCTCCCCGCGAGGTCCGCATACTCGCCGGCGTGAACTTCCAACGGGCTTGCGAACGGAACGGCGTGACGAATGTCATCCGCCTCGGCCACCGCGCGAGCCGCGTTCTTATCGACGAGCACGATCTCTCGCCCGATTCCGCGCATCACCATCGCGTAGCCCGCCGTCGCTCCGACGAACCCACTTCCAACGATTCCAACTTTCATACGTTTGCCTTTGCCCGCGATGTCTCAGTTTGATCGTAGTCCGGATGCCCACGTTCGGACGCTTCGCTGGCCGGATGGGGCATCCGGAATACCTTGTAAATGGCACGTCACTCCATCGGGCATGGCGTCGCATTCCAGTTTTCGGCGGCGTACTCGGCGATCGTGCGGTCGCTGGAGGACTTGTCGAAGCTGGCGATGTTGACGTTCGGCGATGATTCCGGGGTGATCGTGCCTATTTGGGGGAAGCGAACACTAGCGTTGGCCATCGAAGGGGCAGTTCCTTATTCTGCGGAGATGGCAAACATGACGAATCCTCTCGTCGCGGCATATTTGACCGACTGTCGCGCACGACACAAGACTGGGGCCGTCACGCCGGAGACGAGCTATTACGGACCGTTTTTCTGTCGCCGAAAGTCTTTTGACACGATTAGCCGGAACGGGCTAGCTCCCAACGGCTGATGTGTCAAATCACTTGTTTCGATCTACTTAGTATCCGCCGCTTCACCGGCACAAACCTTGCCGATGCTGGCAGCGTCGGCCACGAGGTCGCACGATGACCGCTTTCTCCGATACCGAAACGCTGGATTTCACCGAAGCTCAGTGGGGTGAGCTGTCAGCGAAGTACTTCGGTCCGGAAACGACTCCCGTCAACGTCAGTTTCGGAGCATTGACGCATCCGGGCAACGTGCGGTCGAACAACGAGGATCATTACTCGGTCGTGCGTCGCTACCGTTCGCGTGAGGTGTTGTTGACCAACCTGCCTCCCGACACCTATCCGCCGCGCAACGACGAAGCGTTTGCCCTAGCCGTGGCGGACGGCGTGAGCGGGGCCGCCTTCGGAGAGCTGGCGAGCTTGGTCGCACTCCGATCGGGTTGGGAGCTGACTGGCACTGCATTCAAGTGGCCGTTCAAAGTGACGGAATCGGAATCGCTGGAAGTGCAAGAGTCGATCCGAGTCTTCATCCGCATGATCCACCGACGTCTACAAGAAGAAGCTGGTCACGACAGCCCACTCCACGGCATGGGGACAACGCTGACCGGAGCGTTGACGATCGGCATGGACGCTTTCATTGCTCACGTCGGCGATTCGCGAGCGTACTTGTTTCGCCGCGGCAAATTGCATCGACTGACTCGCGATCACACGCTGGCAGAGCAATTGGTCGCCGACGGGATTCTGCATTCCATCGACGAAGCCAGGTCCGGTTTCCGCAGCACGCTGGTCAACTGCTTGGGCGGAAACTTCGAGGACGTCGAGGTCGATACTTGTCACGTTCCGTTGCAAGACAACGACCAACTGCTGCTCTGCACCGATGGCCTGACCGACATGGTTCCAGAAATCGAGATCGTGCA
>CAZILR010000293.1:0-6725 GCA_964539995.1 uncultured Planctomyces sp. | reverse complement strand
ATCCACGAAATCCAGATGTACGACCATGACACCGAAAAACTTTTCGCGATGTTCACTCGCGTGGACTGGCCCGCCGACCAAGAGCCGATCGAGACGCTGCGGACTCGCATGAATCAAATCGGCGAGATGAAGGGCTTGTCGATCCGAACGTGGTCGCGCGATGAGCACGCTCAAGCGCCTCGGTTGGCGATCTGCGCGACCTATCGGCCTGAGCCGGCTCTGGCGGTGCTGCGATCCATTCGTGACGGACGGCTGAAGGCGACTCCGGCGGTGATGATCGGCAATCGCCCTGCTTGCCGAGGCGTCGCCGAGCAATTCGGCATCGACTGGCACGATGTCGGAGATGCGAAAGGGAATCCCGACAACGCGCGGATGGTTGAACTTTTCGACCAGTACGACGTCGATTACATCCTGTTGGCTCGTTACATGCGCATCTTGCCACCGAGCACTTGCTGGCGATTCGCCGGCGGGCGGATCGTCAATTTGCATCACGGCCTGCTGCCACCGTTCCCCGGCTTCCATCCGTATGAGGACGCTTACGCTCGCAACATGCTGACGTTCGGAGCGACGATCCACTTCATTGTCCCGGAACTGGATGCCGGCAATCAGATCATCCACCAGAGCACCTTCACCGTCACGCCCGGCACTCCGCTCGAAACGATCAAACGTCAAGGCGAAGGGGACCACGAACCAAGTTGTCTCGTCGAAGGCATCCGCCGCGTCGTGGACCGCGAAGTCGAACTCCACTTCCACCGCGTCATCCGACGAGAGATCGTCAAGAACTGACCACAGACGGAACCTTGAACGACTCAACGATTTGGAAACGTCAAATGCTCGACGCTGTCTCAATCACCGTTCTTGACCGATTGCGAGAAGCCACTGATCAGGGTCGGCTTGTGTGGCGTGAAGATGCAGACGGATATTTCGTTGCCGACATTGGTGATGAAGGCCAGGCGGTGACGATTCGGCGGATGTTTGTAGAAGCAACCAATCAGATTGGAGCTGACCCGTATTTCGTGGAACTTAAAATGCCAGGATGGGGTACCCGGTTTCCGATCGCAGGTGACTCCGATGGCTGGAAGAAGATGGTCGCTATTCTACAGGCAGCATTTCCCGACCACTGGGAGCAGCCCAGCGCAGCGGATGCCCTCAAATTTCTCGATCTTCTGTTGCCGTAACAACCACACAACACAAACGGCGGCTAAAGTCTCGTCGGACATGTCGCAGGCGGTTCGGGAGAGTCCAGAAAAATGCGCTGCCAGAGTTCCAGACAAAGCAACGCCCACAAGCGGTGAGCGTGGTCCGTCTTGGCTTGGACGTGTTCGTCGAACAGGCGTTGCACGGCGGATGGCTCGAAGAAACCGCGCGCGAGCGTGCGTGAGTCGAACAGCACGTCGTGCAGGAACGGTTTCAATTCGCCTCGGAACCAATTCGGAAGTGGGACGCCGAAGCCCATTTTGCCTCGGCGTTGAATCGACGGCGGCAGCAAGTCCGCGAACGTGTCGAGCAGGATTTGTTTGCCTTGTTTGCCTCGCAGTTTTAGTTCGATCGGCATCCGAGCGGCGAGTTCCATGACCTCTTGATCGAGAAACGGGCTGCGGCATTCGAGGCTGTAAGCCATGCTAGCGATATCGACTTTCGTCAGTATGTCACATGGCAGATACGTCAGCACATCGGCGCAGGTCGTGCGCGTGATGAAATCACGACTCGGACATTCGGCATACGCTTGCAGCAGAAAATCACCGGCGTTGAAGTCACCGAGTTCGGCCGCGAACTCTGGCCGATATAACTCTCGCCGCTGCGATTCCTCGAAGATGCCGACCCAGCGGAGATACCGCTTTTCCGGCGGCTCGCCGAGCGCGGCGAGGAATCGCTTGCCGCGCCGCAGCAGTGACCGATGCCCGGCTCCTGACGGCAGCCGCTGCCACAGTTTTGCGGTGACGAGCCGCTTGAGCGGTCCCGGCAGCCGGTCAAATCGTGCTGCGAGCTTCACCGCCAGATACCGTGTGTAGCCGGCGAACAGCTCATCGCCGCCGTCGCCCGACAGCGCGACCGTAACGTGTCGCCGAGTCATCTCCGACAGATACATCGTCGGGATCGCCGAGCTATCTGCGAACGGTTCGTCGTAATGCCAGATCAGCTTTGGCAGGACTTCGAGGGCATTCGGTTCGACGACCAATTCGTGATGCTCGGTGCCGAGATGCTTGGCTGCTTCGCGAGCATACGATCGCTCGTCGAACTCTTTGATCGGAAATCCGATCGAGAACGTGTGGACCGGCCGATCGGATTGCTCCTGCATCAAACCGGTGATGATCGTCGAGTCGATGCCGCCGGAGAGGAACGCTCCGAGCGGCACGTCACTGCGCATTCGCAAGCGAACGGCCTCGGTCAATTTGCGACGGAGTTCTTGCCGCCACTGATCGGGTGAGAAGCCCGGCTTCCTCGAAGACGCTGGGCTTCTGGTCTCCAGTTCATAGGGAGGCTGCCAGTAGCGAACGACATTCAGAAGACCGTCCTCAAAGACCGCGACGTTTGCCGGAGGAAGCTTGTGATAGCCCTCCAGAATACAGTCGGGGTGTGGCACATACTGGTAGCAGAGGTATGAGTCGATCGCTCGGCGATTCAACCGGCGCGGAGCACCGGGGACAAGCAACAGCGATTTGAGTTCGCTGGCAAATGTGAGTTGGCCGCGATCGAGCCGATAGAACAGCGGCTTCTTGCCGGTTCGGTCCCGAGCCAGAAACAAACGCTTGCGGCGGTCATCCCAGATCGCAAACGCGAACATGCCGCGCAGCCGATGCACGCAGTCGGGGCCGAGGTCTTCGTAGAGATGGACGATGCACTCGGTGTCGGTGTTCGTGCGAAAGCGATGTCCGCGCGACTCCAAGTCGGCTCGGAGTTCGCGGTAGTTGTAGATTTCACCGTTGAAGACGATCCACACAGACTCGTCTTCGTTGGCGAGCGGCTGATGGCCTGTGCTGAGATCAATGATCGACAGGCGACGGAAACCGAGCGTGGCGGAAGTCCCCAGAGAAGTCCTGTCGCCTAACTGCACTCCCTCGGTTTTCGGCGCGTTACGCTCGGTGCTGAAATACGTTCCGGCATCATCTGGACCGCGATGCGAGATCGCGGAAATCATTCGATCAAGCGTCGCGGGAGAAAGCGGAGCGGCGTCGGCTGTCCATGCTGCTCCGGCGATTCCGCACATTCTGGCTGCTCCGTGACAATCGCGGCCGCTCCCGTGCGGGCCGCCGCTACGGCGGAAGATAGCGGACAAAAAGTGCGTGACAATTCGATGGCAAGCAGATAAGGTCACTGTCGCAATTCACACCGCCCATTCGCGGCTGGTGCCACTGCTCGTCAGTTTTCAAATCTTTGGAAGGAGCAAGGCCATGACAGACAACCTGCGCGACAATTGGTCTCATCATATCGACCAGATTTTGCGGTCGAAGCATTACACCTGGATCGCTGAAGGACTTGGCGGTGCTCCACTCGACGAAGCGATGGTTGCGATCGCGGCTGACCTGATGCACATTTGCCATCGTGCCGGCTTGTCTTGGGAGGAATTGGCGGCTCGCAGTCAACAATTGTGCGAGCGAGAAGAATCCGATCGGAGATCGACGTCTCACGCCGCGTAATGTCAGTGCTTCGGCACATCGCTGGCGGTCGGTTTCCGCCAGCGGCGGCCGGAGGCGGCGAGGAGTTGATCGGCTTTGGCTGGTCCCCAAGTGCCGGCCGCGTAGGGTTCGGGGCGAACCGATTGCGATTCCCAATAGTCGAGGACTGGCGTGACGAACTTCCACGCTTCTTCGAGCTCGTCACTGCGAGTGAACAGCGTCGAGTCTCCACGCAGCACGTCCAGTAGCAGGCGTTCGTACGCTTCAGGGAGTTCGCCACCGAAGGCTTCCTCGAATTGGAAGTCCATCGTCACCGAATGAAGTTGGTACTGCATTCCCGGTCGTTTCGTGGAAACCGACATCAGGATCGCCTCGCTGGGCTGAATGCGAAACACCAGTGAGTTGGACTGCGCACCGACGAACTGGCACATGTCCCCGACGCATTCGACGGTGCGGAACAGGTGCATCGGCGGCTGTTTGAATTGGATCGCGATTTCCGAGATGCGTTCGGGGAAACGCTTGCCGGTGCGGAGGTAGAAGGGGACTCCGGCCCAACGCCAGTTATCGACCTGCACTTGCATGGCGACGTAGCTCTCGCGGCGAGAGTCGGGGGCGATGCGCTCTTCTTGCAAATAGCCGAGGGCCGGTTTGCCACCGATTTCCGCTGCGGTGTATTGGCCGGGGATGGCCCAGTCGCTGATGGCTCGGCCGCCGGTCGAGAGGGCTTGCAAGACCTTGAGCTTCTCATCGCGAATCGCGTCCGCCTCGAAGCGGGCGGGTGGTTCCATCGCGATTAGGCAGAGCAACTGCAAGACGTGGTTTTGCAGGACGTCACGCAGCGCTCCCGACTTGTCGTAGTAGCCCCCTCGTCCGGCTTCGATGCCTTGCGATTCGGCAACGGTGATCTGCACATGATCAACGTGATTGCGATTTAGCAGCGGTTCGAAAATCGAATTGCCACAGCGGAACAGCAAGATGTTCTGTACCGTTTCTTTGCCGAGGTAGTGGTCGATGCGGTAGATCTGATCCTCTCGCAACAGTTTGCCGAGCGACTGGCTGAGCTGACGCGACGACGTCAAATCGCGGCCGAACGGCTTTTCAAAGACGACTCGCAAGCGGCGCGGTGATTCGACGGTCGGGATCATGTCGGCTCGGCCGAGCGCTTCAACCGAAGGCAGGAACAGCTTCGGATCGGTGGCGAGATAGATGACTCGCGTGCCGGCGACTCCCTGCTGCCGTTCGATCTGTTCGACGGATTCACGAAGCGGGCCGAAATCAGCCCCTTCGTCCAGATTCGAGCAGACGTAAAATAATCGCCGTGAGAATGCCTCCCATTCGGCGTCGGTGATGCCGCCGCGAATGTGTTTGGAGAGCGACTCTTTCATCTCGGCCCGGAACGCTTCGTGGCTTTTTTCGCGACGGGCGACGCCGATAATCGGCACGTTCGCTGGCAGGTACTCTTTCCTCTGAAGCATGAAGACTGCCGGGATCAATTTTCGAGCGGTCAGGTCTCCCGACGCCCCAAAAATCAGGATCGAGGCGTCGTTGCTCGGAGGGCTGGCGATGGCGGACGCTTGAAAGCGAAGCGGGACGACGGAGGCGGAGTCTTGGCTCGACATTGGTGTGTCCTTGCGAGGCGAATTCAACCAGTGGTCATCCAGATGGGCAAAATTGGTACTCCAGCGGAGCACCCCGGCGGGTCAAAGAATGGTCAATTGGATGAAAAACCGAGTCGGACGGAGGGGTTGAAACTCAAGTGGTGCGGCATCATAATCCGCCCCTTCTTTCCAGGACACTGTCGCGAGAACTTGACCCGCAAAGGTGTGATTGATGACGAGGATGAGCACAACTGATATTAAGAAACGCCGCAAGAAAAAGGCGCGCCTCAAGAAAAAACTCGTTTGCCGTTTCTGCCCGGACGGATGCGATAACCCGCCGCGGCCGATTTATGTCGACTACAAAGATCTGAAGACGCTGCGTCTGATGGTCAGTCGCACATCCACGATCATCGGGCGTCGCCGCACTGGCAGTTGCGCGAAGTATCAGCGAGCCGTTAAGGAAGCGGTGCTGCGTGCCCGGTTCATGGCGCTGTTGCCGTATGTTCCGGAGGAATGACCACCGCGAGGGCGTCGCCCTCGCGTGATTGGCCGATCCTGATCTCAGCCCCGTGGGAAAGGCGTGTTTGTCGTCTCGCCCACTTTTTTCATTGGTGAGCACTCATGTCTACATTGACGACGACAGCGACGACGACGAAGCGTGGAGCAGATGTTTTGGCTCCACGGCCGTTGGTTGACGTTCGCCAGCTCTTGATTGAGTCGAATCCATTCGGCCCAGAGCAAGTCAAACAACTCCGATCCGCCGTGGCCGGCACTCAAGTCGGCGATGTGCGACAAGTGCTCGCCGAGCTGCTCAACCAAGTGTTAGACGGCGATGCCTCGAAACGCAATCACTTGGCGCTCGGCGTCGCGGGTTACCTGATGGCTCGCCATGTTCAAGCGGTCGAATACCTCTCGAAGGTGAGCGGAGACGCGACCGGTGCGTTCTATTTGGCTCAGTCGCTGGTCTCGCTGGGTCGATTTGACGAAGCCGCTGGAAATTTCCAGCAGGCTGCCGACCTCGGCTGGGACACCGTCGATTGTACGCTGCTCCGAGCCGGTGCGATTCGACAAGCCGGCCGATTGGAAGAGGCCGAACAAATCATCCGCAGCACCGCGCGACAAGGAGCCACTCGCGCCGAATACTCCTTCCAAATGGGCTGTATCCTGGCGGAACGCAGCGACACGTTCGGTGCGATCGAGTACTTCGAGCGAGCCGTGGACATGGACCCGCATCACACAGGTGCGTTGTTCCGCCTCGCGAACTTGAACAATCAGCTCGGCAACGACGACGACGCGATCAAGTTGTTCGAGCGGTCGCTGTCCCGCCCGCCGTTCTTTTTGGGTGCTCTTATCAACTTGGGCCTGATGTACGAGGACCAGGAGATGTATCCGGCCGCCGCGTTCTGTTTTCGCCGCGCGCTGGAATTTGACCCGACCAATGAACGTGCCCGGTTGTACCTCAAGGACACGGAAGCCGCCGGTGACATGTTCTTCGATGAAGACACCGCGC
>CAZILR010000292.1:4761-6739 GCA_964539995.1 uncultured Planctomyces sp. | reverse complement strand
GGTGACAATAATGCCGCGACGTTCTCCTACGGCGAGACGAATGTGTTGGCCTTGGTGGGAATCACCGCAGCCTCGATCAAACCGACGGTCGCGGAAGTCGAAACCTACGGCTTGGCTTGTACTGCGTCCTACACAACTCATCGTTCGGCCGTCGGCCGCGAATGGGCGGGACCGACTCCGGAACACACAATGTTCAACACGATGGTTCCACCCAACTGGAAGTACCCCAATTGCGTGGCCACGAATTCCGGCGCGAACGACGGAATCTATGGCGCTCGAAGCCAGCATCAAGGGGGTGCTCATCACCTGATGACTGACGGTGCCGTGCGAATGATTAACAACAACGTCGATTTCGCGACGTACCAGAATCTGGGGACACGCGGCGGAAAAGAATCTCTCGGCAACTTCTAGTTGCGTGGTCCAATCCGAAGTCATCGGAACTCACAACGGACAAAGGGTTGATCGATGTCGCGAGTGATGGTGTTGCTGAGCGTGCTGCTTTGTGCTGGCTGCGGGGGTGGTGTCCCAAAACCTGTGCCCGTCACGGGCACGCCAGCACCACCGGCAACCGCTCGCGAGATCCTGGACGAAATCGCCAAGACTGGTGTCTTGTCTGGTGAAACGCACATTGAGGAGGAAATCGAAAAGATTCGCGCCACTGATCCCAACAAAGCCAAGGATCTGCACAAAGACTATGGAGTTCTAAGTAACCTGGAAGAACCCGATGCCATCAAGCAGCAAGCCAAGAAAATGTTGGCAAAAGTGAAGTGAGCAGGTCGATCTGACAGACGAGTCTGGCGAGCGCGATGCTTCCGTGACCATAATCCGCCCCACGAGTCTTGGCGAATTTCTGCCGTGGGGAATTGCGGATGGTACTCGGGCGAATTTGGCGAATGGCCGCTCTGGCCGTCACGTTATTCTGGGCCGCTTCCTGGCTGACCTCGATTGCCGAGGAGCGCCCGGCCTCGCCTGAACCGTCCGCGAACAGCTCTTCGACGGTGTCGGATGACAGGTGGTGGTCATTACGTCCGCTCGTGCGACCCACGGTGCCAGAAGTCGATCCAACTTCTTCGTCGCAGACGCTGCTCAATTCCATCGACAGGTTCATCGTCCAGAAGTCCTCGCAACAAAAATTGATCCCTTCGATACCAGCGGATCGTCGCACCCTGATTCGGCGAGTTACCTTGGATCTGCTCGGCCTGCCGCCAACTTCAGACGAGGTGGACGAGTTCGTGAACGATGCGCGTGAGGACGCCTACGAACGATTGGTCGATCGGCTACTGGCGAGTCCGCATTTCGGAGAGCGTTGGGCGCGGCATTGGATGGACGTGGCTCACTATGCAGAGTCACACGGGCACGACCAGGATCGACCGCGACCGACGGCATGGCCGTACCGCGATTACCTGATCCGGTCGTTCAACGACGACAAGCCGTACTCGCAGTTCGTCGCGGAGCAAGTCGCGGGGGACGTACTTTTCCCGGATGATCCCCAGGCGATCGTCGCAACGGGATTCCTGGCGACCGGGCCGTTCGACGAAAGCTCATTGCAGAGCATCCAAGACGACACCGACGATCGACGCATCGCGCAATACCTCGATCGCGACGACATGGTGACGACCGTGATGAGCACCTTCGTCAGCACGACCGTGCATTGTGCCCGCTGCCACGACCATTTCTTCGACCCCGTCACACAAGCGGATTACTACGCTTTGCAAGCGGTCTTCGCCGGTGTCGATAAGGGCGAGCGGTACTTCGACTCCGACCCTGATGTCAGTCGCCAACGACAGTCGTTGCGCGCCGAACTGGCTCGATTGCGAGGACTCAAGGGACAAGCCGATCCGTCGTTGCTGACCCCATCCGTGCAGGCAGTCACCGTCGCTTGGGAAGCGAAGCAAGCTGCGGCTCCATCGGTCTGGCAAACGCTCGAACCGGTCGAAATCAAATCGGCAGAGGGTTCGACGCTCACGAAACAGCCGGA
>CAZILR010000292.1:0-4751 GCA_964539995.1 uncultured Planctomyces sp. | reverse complement strand
TCGCCAGCGAGAAGCGACCGGAGAAGGACACCTACACGCTGACGTTTCACACATCGTTGCGCGGCCTCACGGCGTTGCGACTCGAAGTGCTGGCGGACGATTCGTTGTCGAAGCGCGGCCCCGGCCGACAGGACAACGGCAACTTGCACCTCAGCGAGTTCAAAGTGTTCGCCACCTCCGACGGTCAGGCACTCGCGGCCGACGCCAAGCCGCTCGCGCTGAAGAATCCGCGAACTGATTTCAATCAAGACGGTTGGACGATCGCGCACACCATCGACGGTAATCCCGGCACGGCGTGGGGCATTTATCCGCGCGTTGGTGAGGATCATCGAGCAATCTACGAGTTCGTCCAGCCGGTGGCAGTCGATGGCGGGACGGTGCTGACGGTCATGCTGGAACAGCTTCACGGCGGAGGACACTTGATCGGCCGGCCACGAATTTCCGTGACGACCGCGACGGAATCATTGGCTCTCGCCGGCGAACTCATCCCCGCCGAGATCAACACGATTCTGAAGAAGCCAGTTGCAGAACGGAGTGATCTGGAACGTGCGGAACTTGCGCGGTACGTCCGACAATCGCAGGTCGAACGAGACTTGGTCGCGCTCCCCGCACCGCAAATGATCTTTGCAGCGTCGGGTGAAGTGAAATCGGATGCGCTCACGCCGCCGAGCAAACGGCCGGTGCGAATGGTGCATCTGCTGACTCGCGGTGACATCAAGCAGGCGAAGGAGGTCGCTCAAGCGGGATCGCTGACCTGCGTCGAGGGACTCGCCGCGCGGTTTGACTTGGCGAATGCCACGGATGAAGCCTCTCGCCGAGCGGCTCTGGCGGGTTGGCTGACCGATCGTCGCAACGTGCTGACGTGGCGCAGCATCGCGAATCGAATCTGGCATCACCACTACGGTCGAGGCATCTGCGACACGCCGAACGATCTCGGCCAGATGGGGGGCAAGCCGACGCATCCAGAGCTGCTCGATTGGCTGTCGATGGAGTTAGTCGGCGATTTGAAATCTGGAATTTCAAATCTTGTATCCCTCAAACGTCTGCACCGCTTGATCGTCACTAGCGCGACGTACCGGCAGTCGTCGCAGTCCAACGAACACAATGCGGCGATCGACGGCGAGAATCGGTTCTTATGGCGGATGAATCGGACTCGGTTGGATGCTGAGTCCGTCCGCGATGCGCTGATCGCGACGACTGGCACACTGGATCGGCGCATGGGGGGCGAATCGGTCAAGCAGTTCATTCAGACGCCCGGTATTCATGTGACTCCGAACGTCGATTACGCCAACTTCGATCCCGACCGGCCGGAGAACAGGCGGCGCAGCGTGTATCGCTTCATCTTCCGCACGCTCCCCGATCCGCTGATGGAGACGCTCGACGTCGCCGATTCGTCGCAGCTCACGGCGGTGCGGAATTCGTCGGTCACGGCGTTGCAGGCGCTGTCGATGCTCAACAACCCGTTCGTGGTCCGCCAAAGTGAACACCTCGCCGCGCGAGCCTTCCAAGCCAGTGGCGATCTGGACCACCAAATCTCCGCCGCCGTCCGCCTCGTGCTGCAACGCGCTCCCACCGACCGTGAGCGAACGGTGCTGACCGACTACGCCCGTCAACACGGCCTGCCCAACGCCTGCCGAGTGCTGCTCAACAGCAACGAGTTCTTGTTTGTGGATTAGGTTTCACGATCCCGGTCATTCCGATTGTTCGGACAAAGTTCCGGGTTCAAGGCACCGTCAATTGAGCGGCTGCTTGACACCCCA
Organism: uncultured Planctomyces sp.; assembly: GCA_964539995.1. Classification (GTDB taxonomy): domain Bacteria; phylum Planctomycetota; class Planctomycetia; order Planctomycetales; family Planctomycetaceae; genus SXKJ01. Next base: position 2,991 of record CAZILR010000292.1, on the reverse strand, counting down.
CTCGCATCCAGAGATGCTGTTTCGATCCTGCCCGTAATGATTCCCGCCAGAAAAACCTCCCGCCTGGAGAACCTCCGGTTTTCAACCGCTTTGTGCGGTGGACGCTTTCCCGGAAAGGAATGCTCATGACTCGCTTTGCCGTGCGTTCGTTGGTGGCCTGTCTCGTGGCTTTGTCGTTGGTGAACCTGGTGGCGTCACGAGCGTCGGCGTTTGCTCCGCCGACCGAAGAGCAACTCAATCAACTCAAGGCTCAGGCCGATGAAGCGAAGGGACGCAAAGATGCGGCGGCGACGCAGCTCAAGGGAGTGCAAGACAAGGCGAAGTCACTCTCCGACGAGATCGCCAAGCTGAAGACTTCGCTGACGATGGCCATGACGGCGCTCAAGTCCAGCGAAGAAAAACTGAAGCCAGCTCAAGAGGCCGCGACCAAGGCAGAAGCCGCCAAAGTCGAAGCAGCCAAGGTCTTCACGGCCGCAAAGACGGCGTCCGACGCAGCGGCCAAGGCGGCGGAGGAAGCCCTCAAAAAATCGAAAGACGAGGAAGCAAAAGCGGCGGCAGCGGCAAAGGCGGCAGCCGATGCGGTCGCGCTGGTGACGACGACGACGCAGACCATCGAAGTCTCCAAGAAGACGATCACCGATGCGACGGCGGGGCTGACGAAGCTCGACACCGACGTGAAGGCGTTTCAACCAGAAGTCCAGAAGGCCGCCGACGCACTCGCGATGGTCAACACCGAGTGGGTCACGAAACAACGAGCAGTCGAAGGCGGATTGATTGAGTTAGGACGCATGGTGTCGTTCTCGCACTCGGTCGCGCCGATCTTCGCGAAGCGCTGCTTGGCTTGCCACAACGCTCGCACGGCGAAGGGGCGGTACAACATGGAAACATTCGCCGCCGTCCTCAAAGGAGGCGAAAGTGGTGAAGCAGTGAAGGCGGGCGACGTGAAGTCGAACCTGCTCGAAGTGCTCCGGGATGGCTCAATGCCCAAGGATGCTGATCCGCTCACCAAAGAGCAGATCGCTCTGATCGAGAAATGGATCGCAACGGGGGCGAACTTGAACGCCGGATTCGAGCCGAGTTCACCGCTGATCCGCATCATTCCGAAGGAAGTCCAGCCCCCCGCTCCGGAGAAATATCCAGTGCCGGTGCCGATCACGGCCGTTGCATTCAATACGGATGGTTCGCTACTGGCAACGTCGGGCTACCATGAAGTCGTCTTGTGGAATCCGGCAGACGGTGCAGTCGTACGTCGCATTGGCAACGTGTCCGAGCGAGTCTATGACCTCGAGTTCAGCGCGGACGGCAAGACACTGTTCGTCGCTGCAGGAACACCGGCTCAACTTGGCGAGGTGAAGGTCTTCAACGTCGAGAACGGGCAGTTGCTCGGCGATTGGGTCAGCACCGACGACGCCGTGTTCGCGGTCTCGCTCAGTCCGGATGGAACGAAGTTGGCCAGTGCCGGTGCGGATCGCGCGATTCGCGTCTTCGAAGTGCCGTCTGGTAAGGAACTGCTGGCGATTGAGGATCACGCTGACTGGGTCATGGACATCGCATGGTCACCTGACGGAAAGAAGCTCGCATCCGCCAGTCGAGATAAGACGGCTAAGGTCTTTGATCTCAGCACTGGTGACTCGCTGGTCACGTTCAACGCACATGCTCAACCGGTGTTTGGTGTTGGTTTCTCGCCGGACGGCAATCAAGTCATCAGCAGTGGAGCCGATCGACAAATTCGGATTTGGAACGTCACTGACGCCGCCGCTGTTCGCGCGATTGGCGGTTTCGGCGGCGATGTGTTCCGAATCGTGACCACCAAGGAAGGGATGATCTATTCCAGCAGCTCGGACAAGACGGCTCGCATTCACAAATTTGCGGATGGCGGTCAAGTCTTCTCTCTGGGCGGGCACACCGATTGGGTGTACTCCGTGGCGTTCAACGCCGTGACCAAGCGAGTTGCGGCCGGTAGCTACACCGGCGAGGTCCGACTCTGGAACACCGACGACGGCAAAGAAGTGAAGCTGATTGTCGCCGCTCCAGGATATGCACCGCCCGCTGCGGCAAAGTAGACACACTGTTCAAGTGTGACGAATGACAGGGTTCCTCGGACTTTAGGCCGTTTTCTCGACTTGGCCTTTAGAAAAATTTCCGAGAATCAGCGTCCGTCGGAAGCCAATCTCCGGCTTGTCGCGTATGCTTTGTCTGTAATTCAGCGTCTGACAGACATGTAATCAGAGTTGGCTCCTGAGCCGTTGGAAGTCCGCAGAATCCCACGGACTTTATTGGTATCCCGCAGGCTGCTCTGTAATCTGTCCGTCTCCTCCCAAGTATTGATGTCAGATTTTTATTGACACATTTCACGGAGAAGGCATTACATTGTTGCCCTCGTCGCTCCTGAAGAGCCGGATGTAATTCTGTTCGTCCGAGTTACCGCTGTATGAATTCTCTTCATTTACTGTTGGCCCATGAACTGACTCTGCCACGAGCCGCGCTTCGTTTTTTGCTGGAGAGCGAAGTCGGAATCGTCGTGGTTGCCGAGGCGGACAACGCAGATCGTTTGCAAGAGCAACTGCATGCTCATCGCCCCGACCTCATCCTAATGACGCTCTCTCAGCGAGCGGGTTTTGGAAGTTCGTTAATCGAATCGCTGCAGCGGCAATATCCAAAAACCAGAATCCTTGCTCTCTCGTCGCACGACGAGTTGTCGTTTGCTCGCCTCTTGATGGCTGCGGGAGCGGCAGGCTACGTCAGCGAGCGTTCCTCGGTTGCAGAACTAAGGAGTGCCCTACGCGAAGTCGCTCATGGTCACACCTACATTGACTCGTCGATCTCCGATCGTGCCGATCCGACTACGCTCGGCAAGATGAAGAGCTTAGAGGCACGTCAAAAGCCTTCCTCGTCCTGGTCGTCGTCCGCGCCGTTGCAGTCCTGGTCGGTGCCGTCGTACCAGACCTCGGGAGCGTCGGGGCGCACGGAGCCATTCGCGTCGTCACAGTC
>CAZILR010000291.1:0-6752 GCA_964539995.1 uncultured Planctomyces sp. | reverse complement strand
CCTGCCCCCTAACCCCTAACCCCTCTGCCTTCACCGGCCAGTCCTTCTTCACCGCAATCACGTTGCCGCCGCGCAGGCCGTTGGCGACGTAGATCCAGCCGTCGGGGCCGAACGTCGGATGATTGGCTCGAAGCTGCGTGTTTGCTTGAGCGAAGCCGGTGAACCACGTTTCGCGCAGGTCGGCCTTGTGGTCGCCGTCGGTGTCTTTGAAGTACGCGACTTCGCCGGCCAGTGTGACGATGACTCCGCCATCCCACGGTTGCACGCCGGTCGCGAACAGCAAATTGTCGGCAAAGACGTGAGCAGTCTCGAAGCGACCATCACCGTCTTTGTCTTCGAGCAGTTTGATCCGCGACAACGGTTTCGCATCCGGCCCACCCAGCGGCGGCGGAGCGTGCTGCGGCCCGGTCGGATAGTCGCGCATCTCGACGACCCACAGCCGGCCATGTTCGTCGAATTGGAGGGAGACCGGGTCGATGACTTCTGGTTCAGCCGCGACAAGTTCGATCACCAAGTTCGGATCGGCGAGCACCAAATGCTTGAGCGACTCTTCGGGCGAGAGGGGGCCTTTGACCGGTGACGGTGCAGGAGTTGACGAAGCATCCTGCGCGAGCATCGCCGCAGAACTCGTCAACGTCAGCAAAACGCTCCCGGTTATTAACGCCACCAGCAACGAACGATGACTTGTCACGACAGTTCCTCCAAATGCGACTCGCGTTAGGCCCGTCCAACGCCGGTCGTTCCCAATCATTGCAGGGAGTCATCCACCTTGATGAAGGCCATCGCGATCGCCAATTCGCAACATAGCAAGACGAATACGGAACCGCAGGTCACGAGAAACGAAACAAATCTCGCGAAAACCGCCTGACGTTTTGATGTAAGCAGCCGCTCTAGCTGGACAGCTTCCGCAGAGATCCCGACCAAGCCGAACAGAAGGACGAACGGCAACTGCGTGACAAACAACTCGCTCAGGTCAAAGACCATGATGGTGACTCCAGGCAACTCTGTTCCGAAACCGATCAAGATCATCCGGAACCGAGGCACCGTCCCCAGAAGCAGAACTCCAAAGAGAATCATCAACACCCCGCGTGTGGCGAGATGGCACACGCGCAACCAGCGTGGATCGCGAATGAACCACAAAGCGATGGCAGGCAGAATCAACTGTCCGGCAAAGAATGCATGGATACCAAGAGCATCAAATGCTTCAGCGTCTGTCATGACGTTACGGCTCCTGTGCCCGGAATTCCTCTGCGGGTTGGTGTGTGCGAATGCTACCACGGGGAGCGGATGAAGAAACCGCCGGGCTGGCGGCGGATGAGGCGTTTCATTTCAAGCACGGTCAGCGTCGAGAGGACTCGCGGCGGTTCCATCTGGCTGCGGACGATGATCTCGTCTTGCAGCGTCGGGTCGGCACCGATCAGGTTGAGGATGTGCCGTTCGATTTCGTTGAGCGACAATTCGCGCAGGCTGTGAACGGTTTCTGAACTGTCTTTTGCGAGGGAGATCGGTTTTGTGAGCGGGCCGATGGCAGCCAGGATGTCATCGACGTGGCGGATGAGCGTGACTCCGTCGCGGATCAAATCGTGGCAACCTTCGCTGGCGAGGCTGTCGATGCGGCCGGGGACGGCGAGCACTTCCCTGCCCTGCTCCATCGCATGTCGCGCGGTGTGCAGCGCTCCGCTGCTACGGCCGGCTTCGATCACGACGACGGCGACCGACAGACCGCTGATGATTCGATTGCGTTGTGGGAAGTGCCCCGCATGTGGAGTTTGATGCAGCTTGAACTCGGAGAGCAACGCACCGTGCGCGGCGACCTGATCGGCGAGGTCGCGATGCTCCGGCGGATAGATTTCGGCGAGGCCGGTCCCCATCACGGCAAGCGTGCGTCCGCCACCAGCGATCGCTCCTTGATGAGCCGCCGCGTCAATGCCGCGAGCGAGTCCGCTGACGATCGTGACTCCGGCGCGGGCCAACGCGGTCGCGAATTTCTCCGCCTGCTGCCGGCCGTAGACGGTGCAGCGTCGCGAGCCGACGATCGCGACGGCGAGCTCGTCTTGTGGCTGAAAGTCACCTCGGCAGTACAGCAACAGCGGTGGATCGCAGATGCGTTCGAGGGCTTTCGGATAGTCGGCAGAACCGCGGCGCAGCAGTTTGACGCCGAGCTTGTGGGCGTCTTCGAGTTCGATCTCCGCATCCCGGCCGAGCTTCGAGGCGGCGATCGACATCGCGATCTTCGGCCCGATGCCCTCAACTTCTTCCAGTTGAGCGAGGCTCGCGTCGAGCACACCCGCCGCGCTGCCGAAGTGGTCGAGCAAGAGCTGCGAATGTCTCGGCCCGATTCCGTTGACCAAGTGCAACCGCAGCAGATGGAGTAGTTCCGCTTCTTCGGCAGAGGACGTAACGGCATTCGGATTGTCAGGCGGCATCATGTCGAGCATTGAACAGAAGTTCGGTCGCGCAGTTCAACCGTACCGCGACCGTTAGGGAGTGGCTCATGCCGATTCTCAACTCTGTGCGGCCGCCTCCTGACGGTTGCGGTACGGATTTCCTCAACGCTTCGCGGCCGGCAACTGAGCCAGAGCGGCTTCGATCGTTTGTCGCAAAGCGGCGTCCTGTGGATCGAGCGTGTCGGGCGACTGCTTCACCAGTTGTTCGAGCAGTTCGAGCGCTCGGCGAAAGTGCGCGACGGCGTCCTCGTTCATTGTCTGTTGAGCGGACAATTGGCCAAGGTTGACCGAGAGGCGGACCAATTCGCGGAGATACTTCGTCACCGAGGGGTTCAGGTCACTGAGCCTTTGCACGATCCGAGAAGCATTCGAGTAATCGTCGATGGCTGCCGGCCCGAATTGCGGATCGCGCGGACTGATCGCGGCGAACAAGTCGGCTCGCAGGCGGTAACAGAGACTGAGCAGGTATTGGTCGTCGAGGTCTCGCGAGTTTTCCACCATCAGTTCTTCGAGACGCTTGATCGCTTCGTCGATGTTCTCACGCAAAGCGGCTTCATCGCTGCGGTCGATGGCGAGGTTCGCGAGGTTGTAGAAACCTTTCGCAAGGTCGCGTCGCATCGCTCGATCTTTCAGCTTTGTCGGCAAAGCCTTCTGACGCTGATCCTGTGCTTCCAGGTACAAGGTTCGCGCCTGATCGAGATTTCGGCGCTGTCGTTCGACGAGGCCAAGATTCATCCGGCAGTTCGCGAACAGTCGTTGCAAGTCGAATTTGGCGTCAGCGTCCTTCGTCTTTTCAAGCAGCGATCCGCGCAGCTTTTCCGCATCACCGAAGTACTCATTCGCCTCGTCGAGCTTGCCGAGCTTCATCGAAGCTCGCCCCATCGCCATCAGCGTATTGCTCAGGGCGCGGGCGTCGTCCACCGAGTCAGGCTGTGCAGCGACTTGAGCCTTTTGCTGGTCACGAGCTTTTGCGAACCAGACGAGTGCGGCCTCTGGTGATTCGAGTTCCTCGACGATCAAGCCCATCTTGAATTGCGTGGCCGCGAGTTCGTTCTTCAACGCGGGATCGTTCGAGCGGCGTTGCAGAAACCGTTCGTAGTATTCGCGAGCACGTTGCAGCAAGTCGCGGCGGACGGTTTGCAGGCCCGGCTCGTTCAACAAGCGTTCCTCGCTGACGCGCGTGAACAGGTCGTTCACGGCGGACATGGCTTCTTGGAAGCTCTCTTCGCTCCGTTTGCGAGCAGCTTCGGTGCGGACGTTGCTGACTCCCAACGCGACGACGCCAAATAGGACGGCGAACGTCGTTGCTCCGATCAGCGAGGCGACCAGCGGATTGCGTCGGCACCAGCGAATCGTTTTTTCCGGCAGGCTGACCGGGCGCGCGAGGATCGGACGGCCTTCGAGGTAGCGTTTGAGTTCGTCAGCCAGCGCGGCGGCGGACTCGTAGCGCCGCAACGGTGACTTGTCCAAGCACTTCATGCAGATCGTTTCGAGATCGCGATCGACTGCCGGATTGATTTGCCGCAACGGCACGGCATCGGTGCTGATGACTTGCTTCATCGTCAGCATCGCTGACGAGGCTTGAAACGGCGGACGTCCAGAGAGCAGACAATACAACGTGGCTCCGAGTCCGTAGATATCGGTGCCGACGCCGACGCTGCTGGCGTCCTCGAATTGTTCGGGCGACATGTACGACGGCGTGCCGACCGCGTCGCCGGTTTGCGTCATGCCATCGTCATCATCGGCCAGCTTCGCGAGACCGAAGTCTGCCAGCAGAGTGCGGCCGGTCGCGTTTTCGAACAGAATGTTCTGCGGTTTAAGATCGCGATGCAGGATGCCGTTGCGATGCACGGCATCGACGGCGCGGCAGACCGGCTCGATCCACTCGGCCGCTTGCCGATTGTCAGCGGGATTTTTGCGAGTCTTGTCTGACAGGCTGTTTCCCTCGACGTACCGCATCGAGAAGAAATGGCAGCCGGCCTCGCAACCGACCTCGTAGACGGTGACGAGATTGTCATGGGTGATTCGCGCGGCGGCTTCGGCTTCGGTACGAAAGCGTTCGATGATCTTTTGTTTGGTCGCCTTGTTCATGCTGGCGAGCCGGTCGGGACGGATCACCTTGAGCGCGACGAGCCGATTCACGCTGCGTTGTCTGGCTCGATAGACGATGCCCATGCCGCCGCGTCCGAGTTCCTCCAGCAATTCGTAGTCGCCGAGCAGTTGCGGGATGTCAAACCGTTTGTGGGCCTTCACCGCAGCCGTTGGCTGTGTGCCCGATCCGCCTGGCGGCTCGATGAGCGTTTCTTGTTCGGCGACCGGTGCCGTGGCCGAGCGTCCGGTGGTCACGGACGATTGTCGAACGACAGGCGGTGCCGTACCGCCCACGGGTTCGATGAGCGTTTCATCCGCGGCAGCGAGTTTCGTATCGCGAGGCCGAGCGACTCCGGGAACTGGCGAACCGCTCGCCAAGTCCGGCTGGTCGGTTCGCGAAATCGGCGTCGGTTCGATCAAAGTTTCCAGCGATTCTTGGTCCGCGGAGGGGGAGGCAAGAATCGAATCTGGGTGTCCCGTCGGCATGATGTCCCCTTCACAGGAGTCGCGGCCCATCGGAGATGCTGGCCCAGTTTATTGGCCACGGGAGGCTCAGAGAACTTGGCGACAGCCCCGGAATCGTTGAATCGCGGGTTTACCACGAGCCGAAAGAGTCGAAAGCCCCTCGAATGTGGAGGGTTTCCGGATCGAGTCTCGATGTGTTGGCCCACAAGCGGAGAAACGCCCTCATCTTGACTTTCGCCCAAGTGAGTGGCACTCTGTTCGCCATCCGAGTCACTTGTCTCAGGAGCCTGTCATGCGTCGATTCTGTTGGCTTCCTCTGTTGAATTCGTCGCTGTTGAGTTCGTTGGTGGTTGTCGCGGGGACGAGCTTGCTGCTCAGTCCGCCATCTCTCAAGGCGGAAGCATTGAATGAAGCCAAGGTCAAGGGCGCTCTGATGCAACGGTTCGACGAGAACCGAAACGACAAGCTGGATGCCGGTGAAGCTCGTCAGACTCGTGCTCGGCTGACGAATCTTCTGGACGACAAATCGGAACGCGAGATCAACATTCAGACTTGGCGTGATGACGTCCGCGAACTGCTGCAAGCGATTGATTCCGATGGTGACAATCGCTTGAGCGTTGCGGAACGCGATGCGGGACGTGACTTACTGAACCGGTTGATTCCAGCAGTGGACCTGACGGCTCCAAAGGAGCGCGAGACTTCAAGCTCCTCGGGCTCCAAGAAAGAGAAAGACTCCGACAAAGACAGCGAGTGGTCACGCCGTGCAGCTCATTACGCGAGAGGCGGAGGCAGTAGCAGTAGCGGTGGCCGTTACGGGAGTTCGATGGGTGGCGGCGGCTTTGGAATGGGTGCCGCTGGTAGTAGCAATACCTACAACCCTTGGCTCAGTTGGTTTAACGGGATGCAGTCTACCTTTGGCAATACGGGGACCGCATCAATCGGTGGTGCCTCGACCGGGGGCAGTGCGGCAGGCGGTAGTGCGGGCATGGGTGATGCCAGTAGCACGGGGATGGCAAGTGGCGGGCGTCCGGGGATGGGTGATCCGGGAAGCAGCATGGGCGGAGCGATGTCATCCGGAACGGGAATGGCCTCTGCGGGAGGCAGCTCGAATTCTGCCGCTCAGTTGGGATCAGGTGGCAGTTCGCAGTCGTCAATGGGGTCAATGGGGTCGTCGAGTGCGTCTGCTCAGGGACAGGGGCAGGGGCCGCTCGGGGATCTGGGATCTGCCCCCGGCTCAAATCCCGGAGCAGGCACGGGAGCGCCATCACCCACGGCGGGAATGCCCGGAGCAACACCGGGAAGCCCGATGCCGACGGCTCCCGACGGATTGGGAGGAGGAATGGCTCCGCCCACACCTGGTGGACCAAGTGGTCCTGGTGGGACTTCAGCGGTCCCGTCGAATCCGATGCCCAACTTCTAACGAGACCGACGCGTCATCAATTCGATGCTTGAGCTACGCGAACTTCAGCAGCAAATCGCCGGTCGAAACTTGGCTGCCGGGTTTAACAAGGACGTCGGCGATTTTGCCATCGCGTTCGGCAGAGATGGTCGTCTCCATTTTCATGGCCTCGACGGTCAGTAGCTTTTGGCCTTTCTTGACGCTGTCGCCGGGTTGGATGGCGACGGTGACGACCATGCCAGGCATTGAGGCTCCGACTTGGTTCGCGTCTGCGGCGTCAGCTTTGACGGCGTGCTTCTCGGTCGGTTCCAGCGAGCGGTCGATGACGGTCACGTCGCGCGGTTGGCCGT
>CAZILR010000290.1:3657-6753 GCA_964539995.1 uncultured Planctomyces sp. | reverse complement strand
AGAGCGAGCTGTTCGGTCACGAGCGGGGTGCGTTCACCGGAGCCGACCGACGACGGGTCGGCAAGTTCGAGCAATGTCACGGCGGCACGATCTTCCTCGACGAGATCGGCGACCTGAGCGCCGGCGCTCAAGCCCGCATGTTGCGGTTGTTGCAAGACGGTCGCTTTGAGCGGGTCGGCGGCAACGAAACGATCTCCACCGACGTCCGCTTGATCGCCGCCACGAACCGCGATCTGGCCACGCTCGTCAACGCGGGCGAGTTCCGCCTGGACCTGTTCTATCGGCTGAACGCCTTCACGATCACGATGCCCACGCTGCGCGAACGTGGCGACGATCTCCAGCGACTCGCCGAACATTTCATACGCCAGTTGAATCCGACGTTAAACAAGGACGTGCAGCGCATTGCCCCCGATGCCTTGTCCTTGATGCGCGCTCATCACTGGCCGGGAAACGTGCGCGAATTGCAGAACGTCTTGAAGTACGCTCTGGTTCATGCCACCAGCCAGACTCTGACTGCCGAATGTTTGCCGCAATCGCTTCGCTCCGCCGTCGCGGACTTATCTCCGGCCGAGACCGACCTCAACAGCCTCGACCTCGTGCGTTTCATCCGCCGCTTGCTCGCTGTGGGCGAGACCGATCTCTATCACCGGGTCCAAACCGAAATGGATCGCCGCCTGCTCCGCGAGGTGCTTGACCACGTCTCCGGCAACCAGGTCCAGGCCAGCGAGCTGCTTGGCATTTCGCGCACGACGTTGCGAGCCAAACTCGCCATGCTCGGCGCGGACATGTCTGATCGTTTTTCGGTGACGGAGACGAGCGGAAACTCTGACGATCGTCGTTGACTACGCCGAGGCCAACTCCAGCGATTCTTCCTCAACCGCACCGGCCAGCCGCAAGCAGGCTCGGCGGCCGATGGACGTCAACTGGTACAGCATTCCGCCCGTTCGTCCGGTGATCTCGACTTGCAGCAGGCCGTGAGCGATCAGCTTGCCATGCACGCGAGCCATCTGATCGGCCGGAACGCCATCCACTTCGCGGACGCGAGGCCGGAATCCGCGAGCGACGAAGTCCGCCGTCTCAGGATCCGTGAGGATGACGGAGTCAACGTCCTCGTTATAGGCCAGCAACACTTGCCGCCATTCGGGATGAGCGTCCAACACGGCGAGATCGAGGTCGAGCATGACTTCAGGTATCGACCGGCACGACCCCGATTGTCAGTCCGGCGCGTGCCGCCGACACGACAGCAACGACCGCTGCGAAACACCTTCGCCGCACGACAAACACAGCCGGAAAAGTCCGCTGGCCCTCAAGCTCACATGTTCGTCTTCGAGTCTGTTACAGCACCGAGCACCGCATTCATGGCGGCGTGCAGCGCTGCGTCGTGACGGTGATCTTTCGAGTAAACGCGAAAGATCGAGAAGCTCGTCGGCAACGACTGGAAAAGTTCATCATCGTGCAGTTCTCGCGGCGTGCCGATGGCTGAGTCGAGCAGAAAATTCTGCCCGCCTGCGGGAAGTCTGCCGCTGGGCCGGTGATAATGTCGAGCCACGTCGATCCGCAGTTCAATCTCCCTCAAGTTCGCCGGCAGCGTGGCTCGGATGCGTTTCTCGACCAAATCCGGCTCCGAAAAGATCGACGTCCGCTCAGCCTGACCGGCGTGGAAGTTGAAGGTCCGCTCGCACGCCATTTTCCAAGTCACCTGTCGAGAGATCAGGGCATCCCATTGTTCGCCCAGCGACTTCAATTCTGGGTCGGAGCTTCGCGACCAGCGCTGCACATCGACCAGAAACGTCGATTCGGTCAGCCGCCGGTATTCGTCGAGGTGTTCCAGAGGATTCATCGGCTGGCCGTCCGAGCCGCCAAACAGCCGCAGCATCGTCGGGCCGAAGAGTTCTTCCAGTGCAAGGTCGATCGCTCGCACGGTTCGATGAAAATAGATCGTCCGAAACAAGTTCGCGCGCGTCTCGATGAAGTTGATCAGCGTCGGTAGTCCGCGCGCGTGAATCGTCAGCCCTTCCGTCGAGAAGAAGCTGTAATGCAGCATCCGCGACAGATCGAATGCCTTCGTGTTGTAGCCCGACATGTAGGCATCGCGGAGCACGAAATCCATGTTGTCCACGGTGTAGATGCCGCTGAAGAGCGACCGCAGCTTCTTGAGCCACGCGGGGTGTCCTTGCTCGTCTTGAGGCTTTCCCGTTGGCCGGCGGATCAGCCACGCAATCTGGCTGGGGTCCAGTTCCTCCAGCGGGCCGAGCTTGCCGTTCGGATTGCGTCGCACTCGGCGAATCAGGTCGCCGAGTTCCTGCTGAATGATCGCCGAGCCGATGACCTCGTGCGTCAGCCCGAACTGGTCGAGGAAATGATCGTCGAAGAAGTGTCCGAACGGTCCATGTCCGACATCGTGCAGCAGCGCGGCCAACCGGACGAGGCTCTCGACGTACGCTCGCGACGGCACATTCGAGCCTGATGCCACCAGTGACTCGTACCAGCGTTCGATGGCGATCGACGACAGGTGCATCGCCCCCAGAATGTGCTGGAATCGCATGTGTTCGGCCGACGGAAACACCCACCACGCCGTTTGCAGTTGGTGGATGTGCCGCATCCGCTGCACCCACGGATGGTCGATCAACTCCTGCTCCGAGACTTCGCCCTCTGGGATCCCGTCCTTCGAGACGAACGGGATGTAGCCGTGAATCGGATCGTGCGAGAGGCTTTCGGTGTTGAAATCACGAGGCATGGGATCAGTCTTTCGGATGAGGCATTGCAACACTGACGGTGACTGTCCACCGCCGCCAGCCATTTTGCAATTTGCAATTTTTATTTTGCAATTTGCAATGCCCATTCTCGTGCAGAACCCGCCTTGACCCTCAGAAAACCCACAACTAAAGTCCGCCCGCTTTGGGGCCGTAGCCAAGTGGCTAAGGCAACGGATTGCAAATCCGTCACGCGTGGGTTCAACTCCCACCGGCCCCTCTTTTTTCAAACGTCAGGCGATCTGCCTGACGTTTTTTGTTGGTGACTTGCGGCACAGACGCTGGTTCTCCAACGAAAAAAGCCCGCACTTTTGGTGCGAGCTTTCATCGTTCGTTTCAACAG
>CAZILR010000290.1:0-3557 GCA_964539995.1 uncultured Planctomyces sp. | reverse complement strand
TCCAACGAAAAAAGCCCGCACTTTTGGTGCGAGCTTTCATCGTTCGTTTCAACAGACCACCACGGGGACTATTCCCAGGTCGGAGTGATGTTGAATGGATTCTCGTCGGCATCGAAATCCAGGAAGGCTGGGTTCAGCACGACGTTGAGACCGGCCCCGCCGCCGACGGTGTCGGTGCCATTGTTGCCGACCACGAAGTCGTCGCCGTCTCGGCCGAGGACGATGTCGTTGCCATCGCCGCCTCGCAGGGTGTCGTTGCCATCGCCGCCGAGCAGCGTGTCGTTGCCGGTGCCGCCAAGGATCGAGTCGTTGCCACCTTGGCCGGAGATTCCGTCGCGGCCAGCTCCGCCGTCAATCGTGTCGTTGCCCTCGCCACCTTGGATGATGTCGTTGCCATCGGCGGCGTCGTTACCGAAATCGTTGCCGTAAATCAGGTCGTTGTCATCGCCGCCGTTGATACGGTCATTGTTGTGTTGACCGCTGATGGTGTCGTTGCCGGCTGCGCCGTTGAGCGTGTCGTTACCGGCACCCCCCAGGATTTCGTCGTCGCCATCATCCCCTTCCACTCGGTCGATACCGTCATTGCCGTTGAGGAGGTCGTTACCACCTTGACCGCTGATCGTGTCATTGCCGTCGTTACCAAAGGCGGAATCATCGCCGGCTTCGGTTCCGTCTTCGTTGTCGCCAAAGAGTCGGTCATTACCAACTCCGCCGCTGAGAACGTCGCTCCCGTCCGCAGCACTCGGATCGACGGGGTCGTCTTCGCTATGACCACCGACGACCAGGTCATTTCCCGCGCCACCGGCGAGGATGTCGTCATCGGCCATGCCGTACAGCGAATCCGCGCCCGCATCCCCTTGCAGCGAGTCATTTCCTTCGTTGCCGGAGAGCACGTCGTTGTCGCCGTCACCGAACAGCGAGTCATCCCCTTCATTGCCGTTCATCGTGTCGCGGCCGATGTTGCCGTTGAGACGGTCATTTCCTTCGTTGCCATCGACGCTGTCATTGCCCGCGCCGGCCGAGACGCTGTCTTCGTCCGCGCCGCCGCTGATCGTGTCGTTACCACCATCGCCATTGAGCAGGTCGTTGCCGTCTCCACCCTCGATCGAGTCATCGCCCGTTTGTGAGAAGATCGTGTCGTTGCCTTCGTCACCGGTGATCGTGTCGCTGCCATCGCCGCCGCGAACGCTGTCCGCTCCGCCGTCACCATGAATTTCGTCATTGCCAATCCCGCCGTCGATGGTGTCATCGCTGTCACCGCCGTTGATCGTGTCGGCGTTTTTCGAGCCGGTGATGCTGTCTCGGCCTTCGTCGCCATTGAGTTCGACGGCGAACCGAGTCAGCACCGCGTCCGTAGCATTGATGCGGTCATTTCCCTCGCCGCCGTTGATCGTGAACGATGAGAGCACTGAGGCCGTCACGTTCGTGATGTTGATCGTATCGTTTCCTTCCAGGCCGTTGACTTCGATGTTCTCCAGCCCGATCGTCGAAACGATGCCACCCGCGCCGGTGAAACGGTACTTGCCAGCGGCGGTTTGCCCGACCGTGATCAGGTCGTCGCCAGTAGTTCCTTCGATCGAAACCGTATCGACTCCCGATCCGCCGTCGAGCGTCACGGTCCCGTCGCCGCTGGTCCAGACGATCGTGTCCGATCCCGACTCGCCGAGCACCGTGTTGCTTCCCGTCCCGGCATCGACGGTGTCATCTCCGCTTCCACCGCGGATATTGTCGCTGCCATCGTCGCCGATCAGTGAATCGTCGCCCGCTTGACCAAGAATGGCATCGTCACCGGCTTCACCGTTGATCGTGTCGCCACCGTCACCACCTTCGAGGCGGTCGTCGCCGCTGCCGCCGAGAATTTCATCCGCGCCTCCATCGCCGTCGCCGCCTCGAATCGTGTCGTCGTCATCGCCGCCATCCAGGCTGTCGTCGCCAGTGTTGCCTTGCAGGGTGTCGAAGCCGCCCTGGCCGAAGATCGTGTCATTGCCGTCTTCGCCATCCACGATGTCGTTGCCACCGTTGCCTTCCACGCTGTCATCGCTGCTGCCACCCAGAATCGAATCGTTGAGCGTGCTGCCCACGATCGTGTCCGCTCCATCGCTGCCGACGACCGTAATCAGCGGCGTCGAGCCCAAACCTTGCAGAGCTAGGATGCCAGTGAAGCCTGCTCCTGAAACGCCGCTCAAATTCACTTCAGTGCCACCCGCTTCGCAGTTGACCAGAATGCCGGTCAGGTCCGCTGGATCGGTGTCTCCAAGAACCGCTTGGAACGCGACATTATCGGTCCCATTCACATTGACGATGACGTCACCGGCCGAACCGCCGTTCGCAGTGATCGTGATCACTTCACCCGCCGCTGCGTCCACGGTCAGGAGTCCTGCTCCATCGACGGTGATCGTCGCCGGGACGATTCGGTCTTCCAGTCGCTCCATCCGAGCGAAGCTTCGACGAGAGCGGCGCGCACGCGCTCGGTTGAACGAGTTCTGAATCGACGACAACCACGAAAACAGGCGCATCGCTTGATCTCCCGATTTTCAAAGCGGCTCGCGACAGTCTCGCTCGCCGGCCTCTTGGCACGATGTATGGGTTTGGGGCGAAACTCCGCGCTCGACGTCCGCGCCGAACCGTCAGAATTCCACATTGCAAATCGTCAATCGAATTCCGCCTACTCAATGCGCTCCGCACGCCAAAGATGCCATTCCCCGAACCTGCGCGAGTCCCAACAGTCGGCGAAATCCTGCCGAGCATTCCGGCTCTGACGCCCGTACCGAACCGCGCGGTGAATCCGAAGACAACGGCGTGGACCGGCAGTTTCAGGAGCGATTTCGAGCGTTCAATCCGGATGATCGGCGAGGGCATTACAACCGGCAGACTTACCCACGAGCCAGACGTCTCGCTGGAAATTGCTGAGCCTGTTTTCAAATTGTCGCCACGTTCGCCAGAACGCGGCGGGAATTCACGGAGAGTCATGCTCTTGGTGAGCGTGGCGACAAAAGCCCCCTGGCAGGCCGACTCAGCCGCTCGCGCGAGAGACCGCATGATGCCACTGTGCCAGCAGAGTGGCCCGCTCCGCGTCCGGCATGGCCGGCGCGAACTCGCGCTGCAATTGCCAGTTTTTCGAGACGTCACTCAAGTCAGACCAAACCCCGGTCGCCAGGCCGGCGAGGTACGCGGCTCCCAGCGCGGTCGTTTCTTGCACGATCGGACGTCGCACCGCGACGCCCAACACGTCCGATTGAAACTGCATCAGCCAATCGTTCGCGGTCGCGCCTCCATCGACCCGCAGCGATTGCAACGAGACACCGGAATCTTGCCGCATCGCGTCTAACACATCGGCGGTCTGATAGGCCATCGCTTCCAGCGCCGCTCGTGCCAGATGAGCCTTCGTTGTCCCGCGTGTCAGCCCGACGATGACTCCGCGAGCGTTCGCATCCCAATACGGAGCACCCAGCCCGACGAACGCAGGCACGAAATAGACGCCGCCATTGTCTGCGACCGAAACGGCCAGCTCCTCAGTTTCGCTCGCGTGTCGGATCAAACCCAGTCCGTCTCGCAGC
>CAZILR010000289.1:0-6770 GCA_964539995.1 uncultured Planctomyces sp. | reverse complement strand
ATCGCGGCGCTCATCGGCGCCAAGCCGAAAGAGATCGTCTTCACGAGCGGCGCCACCGAGTCGAACAACTTGGCGGTGCGCGGCGCGGTCGAGTTCTACAAGGACAAGGGAAACCACGTCATCACGCAGGCCACCGAGCACAAGGCCATCCTCGACACCTGCCGCGCCCTCGAGCGCGAGGGCAAGGCCGAGGTGACCTACCTGCCGGTCGACACGGACGGCCGCGTCAGCGCCGACGACGTGAAGAAGGCCATCACCGACAAGACGGTGCTGGTCACCATCATGTACGCCAACAACGAGATCGGCACGATCCAGCCGATCGGCGAGATCGGCAAGGTCTGCCGCGAGGCCGGCGTCCTCTTCCACACCGACGCCGTGCAGGGCGCGGGCAAGCTGCCGATCGACGTCGAGTCGATGTGCATCGATCTGCTCTCGATCACGGCCCACAAGATGTATGGCCCGAAGGGCGTCGGCGCCCTGTACGTCCGCTCGAAGGGCCCGCGCGTCCGCCTCACGCCCATCATCTACGGCGGCGGCCACGAGCGCGGCATGCGCTCCGGGACGCTCAACGTCCCCGGCATCGTCGGCTTCGGAAAGGCGTGCGAGCTCTGCCGCGAGCACATGGCCGACGAAAAGCAGCGCGTGCTCCGTCTGCGTGAGCGGCTCCGCGACCAGATCTTCGGCGAGCTCGACGAGGTCTACCTGAACGGCCACCCGCAGCACCGCCTGCCGGGCAACCTGAACGTCAGCTTCGCGTTCGTCGAAGGCGAGTCGATGCTGATGGGGCTCAACGGCTCCGTCTCGCCGATCGCGGCCTCGGCGTCGTCCGCGCCGATTGCGGTGTCGTCCGGTTCGGCCTGCACCTCGGCGACGCTCGAGCCGTCGTACGTGCTGAAGGCGCTCGGCGTCGGCGACGACCTCGCCCACACGTCCATCCGGTTCGGCCTCGGCCGCTTCAACACCGAGGAAGAGGTCGACTACGTCGCCAAGCGCGTGATCGACGAGGTGCGGCGTCTGCGCGACCTGTCGCCGCTCTACGAGATGGCGAAGGAAGGCATCGATCTCAAGACCGTGCAGTGGCAGCGCGACTGAGCGCTGAAGGAGAAGTCCGATGGCATACAGCGACAAGGTGCTCGATCACTATTCGAACCCGCGCAACGTGGGGGCCCTCAGCAAGGAAGACCCGAACGTGGGGACAGGCGTCGTCGGCGCCCCCGAGTGCGGCGACGTCATGAAGCTCCAGCTGAAGATCAGCGACGCCGGCATCGTCGAGGACGCGAAGTTCAAGACGTTCGGCTGCGGCAGCGCGATCGCCAGCTCGAGCTACGTGACCGAGCTCGTGAAGGGCAAGACCGTCGACGAGGTCATGGAGATCAAGAACACCCACATCGTGCAGGAGCTGTCGCTGCCGCTGGTGAAGATCCATTGCTCGGTCCTCGCCGAGGACGGCATCAAGGCCGCGGTCAACGACTGGAAGAAGAAGCGGGAGTCCGCGGAGTCGACGTCGGCTGCTCCCGCCCCGGAGGCGGCGGCCCGCACCCGCTGAAAACCGCATGATCTCGATGACCGACCAGGCGGCGGAGAAGATCCAGTCGCTCGTGACGCGCCTTGACCTGCCGAATCTCGTCCAAAAAATGGCTGATGTAGACGACGCCGAGTCCGGCGAATTTCAGACGTCGAATAACGGCGAACAAATGCTCGACGTCGGATCGCGTCAGCGAACTCGTCGGCTCGTCGAAGACGATCACCTTGCAGTCCGAGGCCAATGCTCGCGCGATCTCGACCAGTTGTTGCTGGGCGATCGGCAACTCGCGAACGGGAGTATTCGGCGGCAAATCGGGATGTCCGAGTAGTTCTAGCACTTCGCGCACTTTGGCGCGTTGAGTGGTTCGATCGAGCAGCCCGAACTGGCTGCGTTCCTGACCGAGCATGATGTTGTCTTCAACGCTCAAGTCCATTGCGAGGTTCAGCTCTTGATAGATCATGCCGACGCCGGCCAGCCGCGCGTCGTGCGGCCCACTCGGAGCAAACGGCTTCCCGTTGAGCGTCATCGATCCCGAATCGGGCGCGTGTGCCCCGCTGAGCACCTTCATCAGGGTGCTCTTGCCAGCCCCATTCTCGCCGATCAGCGCGAGCACTCGCCCAGCCGGCACATTCAGCGACACGTCACGCAGCGCCTGCGTCGCGCCGAACGACTTCGAGATGCCGGACATGGTGAGGAGCGATGAAGGCATGGTGAGCAGAAGGCAGTCGGCAGAAGGCAGTCGGCGGAAACAAAAGGCCAGCGATTCGACTGCCTTCTGCTTTCTGCCGACTGCCTTCTTTACTCAAATTGTTCTGGCTTGAGCAGCTTGTCCATTTCGGGGGTCGTCATGTTCTCTGGCGTGGCGATGTACTCGCCGGTGCCGACGCGCTTCTCGACTTTTTCACCTTTGAGATGTGCCACCATGCGCTTGACCGATTCGTAGCCCATCGTGACGGGGTCTTGCAGGACGATGCCGTGAACCTTGCCATCGGCCATGCCTTGAATCAGCTCTTTGTTCGGGTCGAAGGCGACGAACTTCACTTTGCCGGCGAGACCGGTCTCTTCGAGAGCCTTGAGGACTCCGGCGGCGTTCGGTTCGCAAACGGCGAAGATGCCGTTCACTTCGTTCTTGTGCTTCGTGAGAATTTGCGTTGCTTTGTCCAGCGACGATTCGGGAGTCGTCCCAGCGTACTCGCTGGACGACAGCACCTTGATGTTCGGGAACCCGGACTTGAGCGCTTCGAGGAATCCGTCTTCGCGTTGCTCGGTGCTTTCGCTGCCGGTGTTGTAGCGCAGCATGACGACATTTCCCTTGCCGCCCAGCGACTCGCCGAGTTGCCGGCCGGCTAACTGACCTCCCTTGAGATTGTCCGTTGCGACGTAGCTGACGATGAGACTTTCGTCCTGCAACGCGCTGTCGAAGATCAGAACCGGAATGTTCGCGGCTTGAGCGTCTTTGACCGCATCGACGAGAGCTTGCTTGTCCAGCGGCGCGAGGATGATGCCATCGACTTTCTTCGTGACGAAGTCCTGCACGACGCTGATTTGTCCGTCGCGATCGTTTTCCAGCAACGGTCCTTTCCACAGAATCTTCACGTCGCCGAGTTCCTTGGCGGCGTTCTCGGCTCCAGCATGGACCGACTTCCAAAACTCGTGCGTCGTCCCTTTGGGGATGACGGCGAAGGTGTATTTGGGGCTGTCGCTCGGCGTCGCGCCTGGCCCGTCCGGCGGCATGATCGGGATGCGAGCGCCGGGAGCCGCAGTACCCGGCGGAGCGGACGGAGTTTGAGAATCGCCGCAACCGAACGGAGCGAGCAACAACAGACAGGCGGTCCAGAATCTCACAGTCATCGTGATGTCCTCGTCGGAGTCATGAAGAATCCCGCGAGCCGCCGGGGCCATCCAGGCGGGGGGAGAACAGACTTGGCAGAGCATCGTATCGCCCGCGAGTGACTTGTCACCTTCGCGAGAGGCTTCCGACAATGTCCGCATGGCGACGAATTCAGATTTTGCCGACGAAGTGGTCGAGCGATTGCAGCGCGTGGTCTCCGGCCTGCGTGCTCGGCGAATGTTTGGCGGCGTCGGGTTGTATTCTGGCGAGCAATTCTTTGGGATCGTTGCCTACGATCGGCTCTGGTTCAAAGTCGATGACTCGAACCGAGCCGATTACGAAGCTCGCGGAATGGGTCCGTTCCAACCGTTTCCCGATCGGCCCACGACGATGTCGTACTTTGAGGTTCCCACTCATCTGTTCGATGACGCCGAAGAATTAAGAGTCTGGGCGATGCGTTCCGTGGCCGTCGCTCGCCGAGCCAAAAAGTTGCCCGCGAAGAAGCCCCGCAAAACAGCGAATCGAAAATGAAATCCCCGTAACAACGTCGTTCATTGGAAAGAGCTTCCCATGATGGTCATCAATGCCCTGAGTCGCCGAGGCAGCGCTGTTTTATGGACGATGATCGCGCTGTCGCTGGGATGCTCGTCGGAGCCGTCCGCGCCGACATCGAAATCGACTTCTGAGTCCGCGAAGGCTCCGCAAGAGCCGAAACCCAGCGCTCCGGCCGCGCGTGTGCCCTGGAATGCCGACACGCTCAAGGACGACGGCTTCACCGTCGAAGAGGGCTTTCAAATGTTGACGCTCAGCGACTTTGAGCCGTTCTTCGCGAAGCCGCCTAAACCGCCGCAGACGACGTGGGTCACAAGGCACGACGCGATCGTCTGCTTCGGCAAGCCAAAGGGATACTTGCACACCTGGGAGAGTTTCGCCGACTTCACGCTGCGGCTCGAATTCCGTTTCGCTCCTCCCGCCGACGAGTCTGCCGCGAAGAACTTCAATCCGAACACCGGCGTGATGCTGCACATCACGGAACCGCACAAGCAGTGGCCGAAGTCGCTGGAGGTCCAAGGTCGGTTCGCGGATTTGGCGACGATCAAAGAAAACGGCGGCGCGGCCAAAGTCGAGATCGTCGATGACGGAGCCGCTCGCGAGTCGGTGCGGAAGCCCGTCGGCGAATGGAATGTGCTCGAAATCATCTCGAAGGCCGGAGCGATCACCGCTCTTCTGAACGGAACGAAAGTCTGCGAGAGCCAGCCGAGCGATGTGACGAGCGGCATGATCGGGCTTCAGTCGGAAGACTTCGAGGTCCATTTCCGCCGGCTACGGATTCGGCCGGAGTGATCTCGGCGAACGGGGCGGCGTCAGCCACCTGGTTCAGCAGCGAATACAACAGGGGGCTGATGCCACCCGTTCGTCTTGTTTGGCAAGCTGTGCCGGTCGTGCGGAGTTTCCGGTGTGAAACTTTGCGAGTTGTTCGGGCGGGCGCGATTGTTCGCTTTGCGCCGGTCCTGCCGGTCTTAGGCGTCGCAACGGCCGAGTGAGGATTCGAGCGGTTTTGCCGGTCGTTTGTCGAAAATGACGAGGATGGATTTTCGAGGTCGTAGTGCCTCGCACTGTCTTGCCGACAATACCTCGCCTGCGAAAGGAAGCCGGGCCGTGTTTATCACCTCATGGATTGAGCGGATTGGTCTGTCACTGAAACAAGGTTCTCGGCGCAAGAGCGGCCGGCAAGAGAACGCCAGCCGAGCGGCCGAAAGCTTGGAAGCGCGGTCGCTGCTGTCGGCGCAAGCGTTCTTTTTGAACGGCGAGATCGACATCACGCTCGGCCCGACCGACAACGTGGCGATTCAAGAGAATCCCACTGCGCCGGGAGTTGTCTCCGTGCTGATCAACGGCACGCCGGCCCCCAGCTTCCCGACGGTCTCGGCCAGTTCGGTCACGAGAATCCTGATCAACGGCGGCGATGACGCCAACTTGATCGACCTGACCGGCGTGACGGCGGCGGTCTTCAACAATCCCGCGCTGAGCATCGAGGCGCACGGCAACAACGGATCGGACACGCTGCTCGGAAGCGACAGCCTGGGTGACAGCTTGGATGGCGGCCACGGAGCCGACTCGATTGTCGGCAACGGCGGCAATGA
Organism: uncultured Planctomyces sp.; assembly: GCA_964539995.1. GTDB lineage: Bacteria > Planctomycetota > Planctomycetia > Planctomycetales > Planctomycetaceae > SXKJ01. The sequence continues at coordinate 1,270 of CAZILR010000289.1, read as the reverse complement.
CACGCTGCTGGGTGACGACGGCGATGACTCGATCACTGGTGGAGACGGCAACGACAACATCGACGCGGGAGACGGACAAGACACCGTCGATGGCGGCCTTGGCAACGACACGATCGAAGCGGGCGACGGCACGGACGTGGTCGATGGCTCGGCGGGATCGGACAGCATCAGCGGCGGCGATGGCACGGACACGTTGAATGGCGGCGATGATGCCGACATCCTCAACGGCGGTGCGGGCGACGATTCGCTCGACGGCCAGAACGGCGACGACTCGATCTTCGGCGGTTCGGGCAACGACACGCTGTTGGGTAGCTCAGGAGCGGACTCTCTCGACGGCCAGGGCGGCAATGACTTGGTGTACGCGGAAACGGCGACAGGGCCCGCAGTCACAAGCGCATCCGTCTTTTCCACGGACTTCAACAGCGGTGTCCCGGCGCAACTTTCGGGAACAACGACAACTGCCGGCACCCAAGGCTACGCCGGCATTGGCACGGGTGCGAATGTCTTCAGCGGCAATTTGCTGCAAAACGCCACAGGCGGGACTTCGACCGCGCCAGGATCAGTGCCTCAAACTCCCACGACGCTGACCCTCACCAATCTGCCAACACATACCAGCATCGACATCAACTTTCTGCTGGCGATCATCAATACTTGGGATGGTTTGACTGCACCACCTCTTTCTTTTGGTGTGCCAGACCTTTTCAATGTGCGTGTTGATGGCACATTGTTATTTCAAGAAGGTTTCGACAACCGTCCTAGTTCGAGTGAGGGCTACATCCCGCCTGCTGGAGTTCAACTGACGTCGCGTCCATTTACGGATTTGGGATTTCCGGGGGCGGGTACCGACAGCGCATGGAATCTCGGATTAGACCCACTGTTCAACAACATTCCGCACACAGCAAGCACTTTGACGATTGATTTCTTTGCAGACGGTGCTGGCTTTCAGAGTGGAACTGACGAATCCTGGGGCATCGACAATCTCCAAGTGATCCTGAACGGTGTTCCGGTTGGATCTCCCTCCAACGACACGCTGCTGGGAAGTTCTGGCAACGACACGCTCAATGGAGCCGATGGCGATGATCTGCTCAACGGGATGGCAGGCGATGACGTGTTGCTCGGACTAGCCGGCAATGACTCGATGCTGGGTGGAAACGGCAACGATTCGATCGTCGGTGGCGACGGCGATGACACCGGCAAAGGTCAGGCCGGCGACGACACACTGACCGGGACTGCGGGCGCGGACGTCATGGATGGCGGCGCGGGAAATGAC
>CAZILR010000288.1:0-6776 GCA_964539995.1 uncultured Planctomyces sp. | reverse complement strand
TGAAGCAGCCGGAGGATCTCGATGCCGTCGTGCGTTTGTCGCGAGCGTTGGTCTCACAAGACCGCCGCAAGGACGCGCGGACGCGACTCGAAGCCGGCATCAAGCTCGCGCCGTCTTCGGTTGATCTGCGATTGGAACTGATCGAACTGTTGCAGTCAGACCAACGATTTGCCGAGGCGATCGCGCAGTACGAGCAGTTGGATCGCATCGAACCGAACAACCCAGATCACATTCGCGATTGGGGATTTTTGGTTTTGAAGGTCGTCGATCCTCCTTCAGGTGACCAGACGATCGACGAGGAAGACCGTCTAAAGGCGGAACGACGAGCGAAGAACGCCGCCGCGATCTGGCGAAAGCTGATTGACGCGAAGCCGAAAGACGCCGTCGTCGCGGCGCAGGTCGCCGGTTTGATGACGTCGGCCGACAAGTCACTGCTCGACGATGCGGCGGAGTTGTTGCGTCGGGCCATCGAGTTAGAACCGGAAGTCCTGTCGCATCGCGAGCAATTTGGCGAAGTGCTCGATTCCGACGGTAAGAAGGACGAATCGCTCGCGGCTTGGCGGTCAATGGCCGAAGAGCCGCGACGCAACGCGAACAACCTGGCGCAACTGGCCGAGGTGTTGTCTCGCTTCGGCTATCGCGATGAGACGTTGACGACGATCGACGCCGCATGCGAGTTGGACCGCAAGTCGCTGGAGTTACGATTCCAGCAAGCCGAACTGCGTCGCAAGTGGAAGCAGTTTGATTCGGCGATGTCCGCGCTGACCGAAGCGGCCGCTCTGGCGGACACGCCGGAGACGTTCGACCGCGTCGTGCAAGTCGAGGTCAAGGTGCTGTCGGAGTCAGAATTGCTGACCGAGCGGATCGAGGCGTTGCAGGTCGAAATAGCGAAGCTCACTTCCACATCCCCTCTCCCCTTGGGAGAGGGTGGCCGAAGGCCGGGTGAGGGACCGTCGGGCCAAGCAACTCCCGATCGCGGCGCGACTAAACCGAAGCAACCTTCTGAAGACAAGACAGACAAGGGCGTCAAACGATCCGAGACCCTCACCCCGGCCCTCTCCCAAATGGAGCGGGAGAATTTGGCACAGTCACCCGCAGCGCAATATTTCCGCCTCGCCAAGTATCTCGAAGCCGCCGACAAGCTGCACGAGGCGGCGGTTGCGGCGCGGAAGGCTGTTGAACTCGCGCCGCGCAACGGCCTGTTCCTTCAGGCGGCGGCCAAGATGCTGACGCAGGACAGTCAGTGGTTATCGGCGGTCGAGCTTTATGAGCGATTGATGAAAATCGACCGACGGTTTCGGATCGACTCGCTGCGAGCGATTGCTGAACTCGAACAAAAACTCGGTCGCAAAGACAAAGCCTTGAAGGCGGGACGAGACCTGCTCGCGGCGGCTCCGGGCAATCCGGAAAACGCGGAGTTCGTCGTCGATCTTTGTTTGCGATTCAACCAAAACGCCGAAGCGTTGCAGATTCTACGGCGAGCGTCGCGGCAGAACGTCGCGGACAAGCGGCTGGCGTTGAAACTGGTCGAGCGGCTGATGGAAGTGGGGAGTGGGGAGGGGGGAGTGAGGAGTGAGAACAAGACAAATGCTCGCACTTCAGTCTCCCCACTCCCCACTCTCCACTCCCCACTCGAGGAGGCTCGCGAAATCCTCTGGCGTGTCTTCGAGCAAACCGCGAAGTCCGACGACCGGATCGAAATCGTTCGCAAGCTTGCCGAGTTATCCGTCTTTCCTGGCGAGTTCGCGAAGCTCACACAACGGTTGGAGCGTTATCGGGCGGAGCCGAAGTTGCGGCGTGATGCGTCGCTGGCGTTGGTGCAGGTTCACGAGCAAGCGGGAGACACGCAGCAGGCTCGGCGCGAGTTGGAGCGATGGTTGCCGCAGGCTCCGCGAGACCCCGCGCTGCTGGCTCGGATGGTGTCGTTGTGCGAAACGTCGGGGGATTTGGAAGCCGCGATCGCGTATCAAAAACGGCTGGCCGAGGTGACTCGCAAGCGTGAGGCCGACGAACATCTGATCGTGCTGCTTCGCCGAGCGGGCCGCGACACCGAAGCCGACACTCTCGCCTCGCGCTGGCTTGAAGCCGAACGCGATCCCGCGAAGGTGCTCAGGGAAATCGACCGACTGTTTTCGATCGGCAAACGCGCCGAGGCACTGGCGCTCACGAGCCGTTGGGTTGGTTTGGAACCGGATCGCTGGGAGTTCCGTTATCGCGAAGCGGTTGGATTACTCGCGAACGATCAACCGGAGGTCGCTGACAAGAGATTCCAAGAGTTCCTCATGCTCACACTGCCCGATGACACGCCCAGCCTCATTGGGCCATCTCAATCCAGCGTCTTGAACGATCGAGACGCTGCGTTGAGCGCACGGGTTCAACGGCTTCAATCTCGGTTGCAGATGCGGTGGTCGGCGATGACCGAATACCAACCCGCCTCTCCGCAATCGCCAAATGCGAACAGCGGGAATCAATCTCCCGCACGTCCGACGAATGTTCCGAATGTGGGTGGTTTTCAGTACGTCGCGTTGTCACCGGAGAAGTCCCGGCCAACTTCGCTTCCGGTCATGGTGTGCAATCCGTCCGATTTCGGGATGGCTCGTTTGCTCATCCTCATGCGAATGGTCTATGTGACGAAGCAGTCGCCACCGTGGATTGAAAACGCACAACAACGTGACTCGGCCAGCACACGCCAAGTTTGGGACGACTTTTACTTCGCATGGGTGTCCGACGAAGACAAAGCACTGACGGATGCCGTCAATAAACTCGTTGACCTCGGTGACACCGATCCGTTGGCGCGATGGGCGGCCATCAGAGCGATCTGGCGGCTCAGAGGATCGCCGTACGACGGATACGGCACCGCAACGACGAACATTCAAGACATGAGGGGTAAAGAGCCGTTGCCAGCGGCAGTGCTGGACCGATTGGTTGCCGCGTTTCAACAATTGATGCCGTGCGAAGCGGCGATGGATTGGAACCAAACTCCGTTGATCGAGACGATCGGTGCCGAACTTGCCCGCGCTCGTCAACCGGACAAGCTGAAAGAGTTGCTCGCGGAGTTTGAACGAACAACAACGAGTCCAGACGGCTTTGGCTGGTTGATCCAGCGAGCGTGTCGTCAGGGCGACGTGGAGGCGACATTGTTGCTCCTGCCAAAGTACGCCGCGTCGTTCGCGGCGAAGGCTCGGACTTCGACGAACACATCGACGGTCATCCCGCCATCTGATCCGAATCTGGTTGCGTGGTGGCTTCAAAATCTCATCTGGCAGCAAATCAGTGCCGATCTCAGCGACGCATCTGCGCCTCGCCAAGAATTGACCGCCAAGACCAAGAGTAACGTCCTCCGAATCGTCGCAGCGGCGGTCACGGTCTTTTCGGATTCACGCCTTCCGAAACCGTCGATGAGTTTCGCTTCGACGATGACCGCAGGTTGGCAGCGAGACACACGCGCCTCGGTCTCAAACGCATTGTTGCCGTCGGCGAATCCGGTCGGGACATTGGGACTTGGTCAAGAGATGTCACTGTTTTGGGTGGCTCGGAATCATCTCGGCCGCACGATGCTGCCGTTTCCACATTCCGTTCAAACGTCAGAGCGGTGCGCGTTGGCAGTCTTGCTCCAAGCCAGCGTGATGAGCGGGTATTCAGACACGCGAAAGGCCGAACTCGCCGTCGGTGGTACGGAATGGCAATCGGAATTGCGCGAGCATGTCGCCGGGCTGAGCAAGCAGCTTGAAGCCGGCTCGAAGGAGTCACAGCTTGCCGAATTGTGTCACACCAGCTTGCTCGTGTGGCAAGGCAAGTCCGTCGAGGCGTTGTCGTCGATGAAGCAACTCTTCGAGGACGCGACTCATCAACCGGCGTTGCAACTCGAAATCGTGTCGTACTTCCTCAAGGACAATCAACAAGACCTCGCCCTCGACCTGCTCGACCGGATCGCGACGACCGATGGGCAGCAACTCAAAGAGATTGAGCAACGAGCCGTGCAGTTGGCCGGAAAGCTCGGTCGTGTCGAGCGAGTGCGCGTCGCCGCCGAGCGGCTGTTCGGGATGAAGCTGGAGCCGGCCGATGAGTTGCAACTGGCCTCGACACTGTCGGGGTTGGGGCTGCACGAACAGGCCGAGGCGATTCGGCAGCGGTTGCCTCAGCGAGCGGGGAACAACCTCGCGGTGCTGCAACAGGCGATGCAGGAACGGATCGACGCCAAAAAAATCGACGAGGCCTGTCAGATCGCCGAGCAGATCATTCGTCGAACGTCGCCGGCCAACACGCTGATCGGAAGCGTGCAGCAATCGACGTTCGGCGGCGGCCAGCAGGCGCGCGTCATCACGACCACCTCGCAGGCACGCACGAAGGCACTTGCGCTGCTCGGCCAGCAAGGCCGCCTCGACCCGCTCATCGAACAAGCGGAGCAGCAATTCGACCGCTCGCCGCAGTCATTGAAACTGTTCGGGCAGTTGGCGGAGTTGTATGGGGCGGCGGGGACTCCAGAAAAACAAACGGGACTGCTCGTCCGGCTGGCGGACAGTGACGCCCCCGATCCGCAGTTCCGACTGACGCTCGCGCGAGCGTTGGTCTCCGCCGGCAAGGCACCGCTCGCGGCACCGCACTTTCTGTTCGCTATCGAACGCCTGCCTAACGCGACCGCTCAAGTGCTCTTCGAGGCAGAACAAATCCTGTCGGAACTCGGCCACGTCGATGAGCTGGCGGCCATCGTGCTGAAATCGAAGCTCAAAGTGAGTGACCAACAGCGATTGGAATTCTTCGGACGCATCGTTACGCGACTGGAAGGTCCGCCGATTCGAGCAACGCTCATCATCCAGTTGTTCGCGAAAGCCGCGCGAGAAGCTCCCGACTTGCGACCAAGAATTGCCGACCGATTACTCGCGGTCAGCGAATCCGTTTGGCAACAGGAGGAATTGTTTCTCGTCGCTCGCGACTTCGTTGTCCCATCCGTAAACGATCGAAACGTCGGTTGGGCATTCGGTGTGGATGTGATGCGAACCAGCAAGGGCGCTCGCGTTGAGTCTTTGATGGTCCGACTCGTTGACCTTGCCAAGCAGATGAAAAAACTCGACGAGTTGGCTGAGGCGGTGGAAACCGCAATGACCAAACATCCGGGATGGGACATCGGAGGAAAGTTGGTGCTGGGCCTCATCCGTCTTCGCCAAGGCGATCTTGATACGGCTCGGAAGCAGTTTTCCGCGTTGATCGACCCGAACGACGTAAGACACGACGCCCTGAAACTACCCGGCCTCAAGCTTTTGCCGTGCATCATCGGAGATGAACTGGCACGCGTGCGCGACTACGAAACCGCTGTGCGATTCTACGAAGCCTCGTCCGACATCGAGACGGTTCTCGAACACTGTCGCTGGTTCGGCAACGAATCCGCGATGCAGCAACTGGCCGTGCGGATCGTGAATCGGATGCTATCGCGGCTGGACGATCCAGACGAATTAGCTCGGCAAGCCGGCAGCCCGCTGTTCGTCGAGGCGGCGAAGATCACGGCCGAGATCAACCAACCCTACGTCGCCGCGCGGTTGGCTCAAGCGATGATCACTCGCTGGCAACTGCCGAGCGCCAACAACAGCGACGGCGGGACGTGGCTCGAACAACTCGAACACCGCTTCGCCAACGCGCGAGCGGCGATCAAGCCGGAGATGCTGCCGGCGATTTTTGTAGCTTGGACGCCCTCGTCCGAGCGATCGGCCGAGGGCGGCCAATCTACGCCGCGCATCGACTTACTCGCGCACGTCACCGGCGATTCGCTGACGAACCTGCGGCTCGATAGCCCGTTCGTGTCGCTGTTGAACGAAGCCGCGAAGGACAACGAACTGTGGAGCAAGTGGAGGATGAGCACACTTGCCCGTCCGTCCGACGGCACTCCCAACAACGCAGGGACGGACCATCCTCCAGATTTGTCGCTCGCCATCCTCGCATCGCTGACCGAGCTTTTTTCGAACGAATCTCCGAACAAACAAGCCTCACTGCCGCGGCTGATCGAGATTGCGAAGTCGCATCTGAAAACCGAGCGACCGCACACCGCGCCGGCGGGCTTTCATCCTCAGCTTGGCTTGTGGCTGGTCGCGCGCGAATGCCTCAGTCGAGACGAGCACAAGAAGCTTGGCGAGGAACTTGCCGTGCTTGCGATCGAGTCGGCCTCGCTGCATTTCGACCCGCGATTCCAATGGGCGATCTTGCGCGAGCGTGGCGAGTTGGCTCTCAAGGCCGGCGACAAGGAACTCGCGCGGATGTTGTGGACTCGGCTGTCCGAAGACGTCCTGCGGCCACGCGCGGCCGAGGAAGCGGTACCGATGCTACTCGGCAAACAGTTCGTCTGGTCGGCGAATTGGGCGAACACACGGCTGAATCGCGCGCGAGACCTTTGCCGATTGACGCTCAACGCCCAGATGCCTGATCTGTCGCTGGCGATCTTCCGCGATGCGATCAACGGCTCAAAGAAGATGCCATCCGGGACGCAGACTCGAACTGAGCCGCTGGATGGTGAGTTCTTGTCGGTGGTCAATCTCAGCGAGGACATCCTGGCCACATGGGACACTCTGGAGCCGGAGTGGCGAGCCCGTGGGGTTTCCACAGACGAGATCTTCGCGACGTTGTTGGAATGTGTGCTGCCGACGAACCGGTCCGACAAGGTTTTTGTGTTCGCGGTGGAGCCGTCCGCGCTCGGCGCGGGTCTCCTGACCCCGCCGAAACGCCCGACCAAAGGTCTCCCGGAACGTGATCCAGCGACGAACAATGTGGAGACCTTCGATCCAGACCAG
>CAZILR010000287.1:0-6792 GCA_964539995.1 uncultured Planctomyces sp. | reverse complement strand
CCTCTCGCGCCCGTCACCTCCGAGGCGAACTGGCAGCCGTAGCAGCAAAACAGTCGCTCGTCGGCGGCAGATTCATGTCGCCAGGAACGCCCAACCGGCAGGCCGCAGTACGAGCAAGTGTGAGACATGAGGAGGTGCGAGTTGCTCCCTCTCCCAAGGGGAGAGGGAATGAGGTTACGGAGGGCTGAGGACTTCCGTTTTCAGTGCGGGCAGAAAGTACGTCGAGAGGTAGGCCACGACGAAAATCCAGAACAGCACCCACATCAGATGCACATACCACGGAATTTTGTTGCTGATGTAGTGATGAAATTTGTTTTCGACTTCGGGTGGATTGTTTTCGGGTGCCGTCATTGCGGAGCCTCCGTTTCGCGGCGGTCGAGCCACTCTTCGGTTTCCAAAAAGGTGCATTTGGGGGCTTCGATGTCACGAAACATGCCGCTCAGCGAGGCCCAACCGAACAGGCAGAAGAAGCCCATGCTCGCCAGCAAGTAATTCACGATCGGAGTAATCGCGAACACGCCATCCGAGTTGCCTCGGAAGATGTGGATGAATTCCAGAAACTTGCCGCCGAAGCCGTACATGCTCGGTAACAGGATGATGGCCGCCATGATCCATGTGGTCCGCCAGGCACGGTGCGGTGAGATCGATGAGTTCATGATGAATCGCTTTGAGATTTTTGGGGGATCGTTATTCGTCTTTCGCCACCGGCTTCTCGGCCGCGATCGGCGTCGGTGAAAACTGCTCGTAGTAGGGATACGACTCCTGCCACGAACCGAGCCATTGCACATAGGTGATGATCGCCAGCCCGCGTTCGGTCGGCTTGTCGGGCGAGCCGTCGAAGAACCACGGATACGACGGCATCGGGCTCCCTTCGGAAAGCGATGTCGGCTTGAAGAAGTGGACCGCATGCCAATCGTTCGAGCGGCGGCCACCTTCGCGGCAGAGGTCCGGCCCGACACGCCGAGTCCCGAACATCACTGGCCGTTGCAGTTCGTTCTGGTATTCGATTGACTTCGAGACCGGTCCCCAGCGTTGCTCTTCGTTGCTGACCGGACGGACGAACTGACTGTGACAGTGCCAGCACGCCTCGCCGACATACAGCTTGCGCCCGAGTCGCAGCGTGTCCGCGCACTTTTGGTTAAACCACTTCTCGCGCGGCTCTTTCTCTTCGGGAGGCTTTCCGTAAGCTTTCTCGAACGAGTCGGGGTATCTCCGAGCGAGATCTTCAAACTGGTAGCGCAGGTTGCCGTTCACGAGTTGCTCGGCGGTCAGTTCCGGCAAATCTTGGTACAGCAACGCCGGCACGAGAGCATTCGACACGAACGCCAGACCGAAAAACGCCAGGCCTGCGATGAGCATGATGCCGGCTTTGGATTCCAACATGACTTGCACCTCGTAGGATGGGTCGAGTCATCGAGACCCATCGCTTTGATCATTCCAAAATCATTTTGTTTCTGGTGGGTCTCGCGATGCTTGACCCACCCTACGGTTACGCCATCACGACGGCGGAGCTTGGAGCGGACACGTTCAACGGGCTGCGTTGCCACGTCTTCCACAGATTCACGCAGAACAGGACTTGGCCGGTGAACATCGCAATCCCCGCAAAGATCCGAACGATCCAGAACGGCTGCGAGACCTCGACCGAAGCCTCCCAAGGCTGCAACGCGGCCCACGACCAACCTTGAAACAAGCCTCCCATGATCAAATCGCCCGCCATCACGAACAGGCCGGCGGACGACAGCCAGAAATGCCACTCACTCAGCTTGCGGCTGGCCCATTCGGCCTTCAGCAGTCGCGGGAACAGATAAGTCATGATCCCAAGCTGCCACTGCCCGAAGACTCCGAACATCACCAGGTGAGCATGTCCCACGACCCAATCGGTGAAGTGAATCAAGGCTTGAAACGTCAGCGTTGTTTGTAACGCGCACTGGAAGCAGGTCAGACCGTAAAAGATCGTGCCGACGAACAGCCAGCGGATCGGCAGGTTCGTCGCGAGTGCTCGGCCGGAGCCTTTCATCGTGCCGAAGAAGTTGATGATGACCGTCAGCACCACCATCTCGACGGCAATCGTCGAGACGATCGCTCCGTATTGCAGGAACATCGGGATCGGCGTGTAGAGGAAGTGGTGAATCCCTTGCAGCGGGTAGAAGAAGGCCAAGCCCCAGAAGCCGACCATCGACAGGCCGTGGCTCCAGATCGGCTTGTGCAGCAGGATCGGCACGAAGAAATACATCGAGCCCCAGCCCAGCGGCGTCACGAACAGGCCGACCAAGTCGTGAATGAACAAGCCGCCGACCGCTCCCGCGCTGGTGCCAGTCACGAAGTATTGCGGCACGAAGTTCCCCATCGCATAAGTCAGGAACGTCCAAATGAACGCGGCGATGAAGTACCACAGCGAGACGTACATGGCTCCGCGCACCTTCATGATCGGTGCCAGAAAATTGATCGCGACCAGAAGCAGTCCCAACTGCGCGACCGGGTCGATCCACACAGGCGTCTCGCCCCATTCCAGCCCTTGTGCTTCACCAAGCAGCAAGCCGCCGGCCGTCGAAAGCACGACCACCTGCCAAGCCGCGAAGATGAAATAGGAGAGCTTGCGGCTGAACACCGTGTGCAACGTCAAACGTGGCACGACCCAATGCAGGATTCCCAGGAAGGCGTTCGCGAGGAACCCGTAGGCCACGGCGTTCGTGTGGATCATACGCCAGCGGCCGGGCGACAACAGCTCGATGCCGTTAAGCGGATTGTGGCGGATCAGTTGAAACGCCATCAGAAATCCGCCGAGCATCGAGACGAACAGGTACCCGATCGCGGCCAGGAAGTACCAGACGACCAGCCTCTCCTCGACCAGCTCGCGATTCGGCGGAATGTTGTGCGTGTGTGTCATGTCGGTCATTGAGGTTGTCCTCTCGCAGCAATTCGTCGTTCACGCGAGTTTGAAATCTTCAGTTACCGGGTTCGGCGAAGTTCATCCGCCAGGCTGAATCGGTCCGTTGTCCTCAGGCCGAAGCGAGGTGTCGTTCGCCTCCGTCGGCGGCTGATACGGCAACAACTTCGCTAGCGGCGCGAGCAGCGCCATCGTCCATCCGTAAACAAGGTGCGTGGCGGCAGCGACCCACCACGGCAAGTACTTTCCGCTCGTGATCCAATCGCCACCGAAGAGTCGCGGTTGCAGCCAGCTCAGAATGCCGTAGAAGCCGACCAGCCAAACCATCAACGACAGCACCGTCCCGACGAGCAGGCGATTCCGCGTCGAGCCGTCCGGAATCAATCGCGTCAGCGCGATGTGGAACGGCATCCCGATCAGCAAACCGGTTCCCAAATAAAGGCAGCAACCGAAGGCCAGGATCATGCCGTCTCGCACCGCCGGAACATTCGGATCACCAGCGGCCAGCGACAGCGCGTCGGCCCCCAGCGGGAAAGTCAGAAACACGCGGATCAACTCGAGCGGATGCTTTCCGGCGATCGGCGCGAGCACGACGTTCATCAGCAGCGCGGCCGCCGAGCCAAAGATGCCCAGCAGAAACCCGGACGCCGCATGGTAAGCCCAATAGTACGACGTCGGTTGCCACTGTTGCTCCGCCGCCATGTCGTCAAGCTCTCGTTCGAGATCCTCGACCTTGCGTTTGAGCTGTTCAAATTCGTGATGCTTGGCAGAGAAGTCCACGGGCGTTCCTTGAGTCAGTGACATGAGTGATCTGTCCCGACGAGATCATTTGAACGGAGCGATGCTGCCGGATTCCAAAATGTTTCCGCGTCGCCGCTCGCTGCTGATGTGCAGCACATACGCGACGAGATTCCAAATCGTCTCCGGCTCAGCAGCGAGCGCCTGTTGAAACGCGGGCATCGGCGTGCCGTTGATCCCGGCGAAGATGCGGCGGTAAATGTCGAGCGGTTCCTGGCCGCCGCGCAACATGCCGGACGTCAGGTCGGCCGCGCGAGTCGGATGTCCCCAAACGTCTTTCAAGTCGCCGCGCATGTTGTCTGGAGTCTGACCGCGACCATCTTCGCCATGACACTTCACGCAGCCGCGCGTCAAGAACGCCTGCCGTCCGGCGGTGACATGTTCGGTTTTGAACTTGGGCTGTGGCGACGCCGATGAGACGAGGGACTCATCGGCGCTGCTCCACCGATTGACGATATTACTGACCGTGTCCGCAATGGCATCAGGATCGATCTCGTCTTCCGTCTTTGCTTCACTCACCAACTGAGTTTCCAGTTCGCCGCGATGTGTCAACACGAGCACCCAATCCAACACGGCTTGAAGCTCCTTGTCGGGAATTAGATTGAACGCTGGCATCGATGTTCCGGGAATCCCCTTGCGCAACGTACGGACCAAATCTTCGCGTCGCGGCTTGTATCCATACGGTGTGCTCGTGAATTTGAAGACACCTCGCCGATAGTCTCGCGGCTTGGGATACAGCGATGCCGCGACCGGCCCCTGTCCATCGCCGTTGGCTCCGTGACATTGCACGCATCGCTTCAGGTATACGTCGCGACCAAGTTCGAGTTTCTTGGCATCAAACTTCTCATCGCCGAGCAGCTTCGGCAATATGACTGTCCCGCAGTGCTCTTCGAGCAAGCTGCTGATTTTGTGGTGCAACTCGGGAGTCAGATCTTTGGCCTCCGAGCCGAGCGTCCAGGAAGCAGGCTCCCGCTTTGCACAGCCGACACTCAGCGAAATCCATATCGCCAGACAACACACGCAGGGGCATCGCCACACGGTTGCTTCCTTCGTCAAACGATTCGACAAATCCAGCAAGCGATGAAGAGCCTGCTCGGTTCATTTGTCGTCAGCCACTTTGCGAAGCGTGTGCCAGCCAGGCGAGCGATCAGCGGGCGCTTCAGCGGATGTGCGTAAACTGCCCGATCGAGGCTCTTATTCGTGATCGGAGTTGGTGCAATCACGTCGTGTGAGCGTTTAACGGCGTGCGCGAGAGGTCGCACGCTGTGCGTTTTGCCGCCTGTCTGAGCGATACCGCCCACGGCGAAGATCGGTCGTTGGCATCGCCGTCAATTTGATGCGCGAAGGCTGCATTATCGCGGCCCACTCTGTTGGCCGTTCTGCGAAGTGGTGAGTGTCCACTACGACGATTATCGACTCACAGTTCCGAGGCTTTCAACTTTCCGCGGTCGTCTGGAACTTGGTAGAGTTTTTGCAGTCGTGCAACCTCAGCCTTCAAATCGTTGACGACTTCGGTATTGGCGGGATCGGCGTAGATGCTGCGCATCTCGTTGGGGTCTTTCTGGAGATCGAACAACTCCCACTCGTCTTCGTTGTAAAAGTGAATCAGCTTGTAGCGGTCGGTGCGGACGCCGTAGTGGCGGCGGACGGCATGAGACGCGCCGCGGTCGGAGAAGAATTCGTAGTAGTGGTAGTAGATGCTCTTTCGCCAATCGCTGGGCGTCTGGCCTTTCAGCAGCGGGACGAGGCTGTGGCCTTGCATGTCTTTCGGAGCCTCGATGCCTGCGAGGTCGAGGAACGTCTCGGCAAAGTCGAGGTTCTGCACGAGGTCCGTGTTGATCGAACCAGGCTTGATGACTCCGGGCCAGCGAGCGACCAGCGGCATGCGCAGCGATGGCTCATACATGAACCGCTTGTCGAACCAGCCGTGATCGCCGAGATAAAAGCCTTGGTCTGACGAGTAAATCACAATCGTGTTCTGAGCGAGGCCGGCGTCGTCGAGATGCTTGAGCACTCGACCGACGCCGTCATCGACGGCGGCGACACAGCGCAGGTAGTCCTTGATGTACCGCTGATACTTCCAACGCACGAGTTCCTTGCCGGTGAGCTTGGCCTTCTCGAACGCGGCGTTCTCGTCGTCGTAGGCTTTGTGCCACGCGGCGAGTTGTTCCGGATTGAGGTTCTTCGGCGGGTCGAGCTTCAGGTCGAGCCGAGTCATCGTCTTTTCGATGGTCATGTCCTGCTTGTGAGCGGCGGTGCCTCGGCCGGAGTAATCGTCGAACAGCGTGTCCGGTTCCGGGATCGTGACGTCCTTGTAGAGATCGAAGTACTTCGGTCCCGGCTGCCACTCGCGGTGCGGAGCCTTGTGCTGCCACATCAGCAGGAACGGCTTGTCTTTGTCACGTCCCTTTTCGAGCCAGTCCAGCGCCAAGTCAGTGAGGATCTCGGTCGTGTATCCCGTGCGTTGAACACGCTTGCCATTGGCGATCATCGGCGGGTTGTAGTACGGGCCTTGGCCGACCAGGATGTCCGAGTAATCAAAGCCGGTCGGATTATTGCCGAGATGCCATTTGCCGATCATCGCGGTTTGATAGCCGACGGTTTGCAGCAGTTTGGGAAACGTCTGCTGAGCCCCGTTGAAACTTTCGCCACCCTCGTTGGTCTTGTAGCCGTTCAAGTGGCTGTGTTTGCCCGTGAGGATGACCGCTCGACTGGGTCCGCAGATCGAGTTCGTGCAGAAGCAATTCTGAAACCGCATCCCCTCGCGCGCGATGCGATCGAGATTCGGCGTCTGGTTGATCTTCGAGCCGTAGCAGCTCATCGCGTGCGCGGCGTGGTCGTCGGTGAAGATGAAGATGACGTTCGGTCGCTTCGCGTCGGCGGCATTGAGCGGGAGCGAGAACAGGCCGCTGGCCAGCAACACGAAGCCCGTCAGAAGCAATTTCGATGAGACGTCACGAATCATGGTGTGATTCCCCAGAGAAAGATTTGCAGACGAGCCGGAGGGCGTTAGGCCCCCGCCCACCACCAAAAAGTGCCGGGGGGGAAACCCACCCGCGCGCCCCCCCACGGGGGGGGGTGTTGTGGGTGGGCCCGGGGGGGGTGAA
>CAZILR010000286.1:0-6817 GCA_964539995.1 uncultured Planctomyces sp. | reverse complement strand
TGGCCGCGCTGCTGATCGTGATCGTGGTTGGCATCGGACGGTTCCCCAATCTCGGAAACGACTGGGGGACTCAAGCCGCGCCGCCATCAAGACCTGTCGCCTCCAATTCCGTCGGACATCCGCCGGAGGGAACCGGCCGCGACGCTCCATCATCGCCAGTGGACAGCCCGACCAATGGCTCCAACTACGACTCAAAGAGGCCAAGCAAGACAAAGACCTTGAACGACGACGAACCGATCATGGTCTCGAAGGAACGCAATGGTTCTTCGGAGAGCATTGGCGATCCCTCCCGTTTCCCGATGCCCTTGTTGCCGGACTTTGAAAACCCACTGGACGGTTCCCCATTTCCACTGCCGACCTCCGTTGTCCGCCCGCCGGACTCCGTGTTGTTCGGACCTGACAACAGTGGCGTGTCCAGTATCAGTTCAATCCCGAAGTCTGGAAACCGCGAATCAACCGTCGTTGCGAAAACAGCCACCAGCGGAGCTGACGTCGCCGTACCACGCGACGGCAGTCCGATGACGGACAAGGGGGTCGCGACAACCGAAGAAACGATTGGCGTGTTCGTCCTGGCTTCGGACGGTTCCGCCGCGAAACGATTCCCGACGCTAGAGGCCGCTTGTGCGGCGGTCACCGACGGCAGCGTGATCGAATTGAAATACAACGGCCGGCGTTCCGAAAAACCGCTGCGAGTGAGCAAGAAGAACGTCACGATTCGGGCCGCACGAGGATTTCATCCGATCGTTGAGTTCGCGCTCAGCAATGTTGCGTCGGACGCACACTTGCGGCTGATCGGCATCAGCAGCGGTCCCGTTCATATCAACAACGTGGCCTTTGAGATTTCCATTCCACCGTTCTTGACGGCGGATCGTATCAGTCTCTTCGCGATTGACCGTGCGGAGAAACTCCGCCTGCAAGATATCGCCATCACGTTGAGCAATCCCGGACAACGACCGACTGCGTTGTTCGACATCTCGACCGAAGCGGGGCAAATGCTGGCCGACATGAAAATGAACACGACGGGCGTGGCCCGCGATCCGCTGGAGATTGAATTGACGGAATGCTTCGTGCGTGGCCACTGCGATTTGATCCATGTCCGCAACACAAAGCCTGGACGCTTGTCGTTGCGCGACACGGCGATCGCTCTGGATGGCTCGCTGCTCCGAGTGGAAGGCCATTCCGAAAAGCCCGCCGAGCAAACTCGTCTTGAACTGCGATTGGACCATGTGACCGCCATTGTTGGGCAGAGTCTGATCCGGCTCGACAGCGGCGACTTGCCGCGTGAGCTGCCCCCCGTGAAGGTCGAGGCGTTCAACAACATTCTGATCACGACCAACAGCAATTCGCTGGTGACGATGAGTGGCAATACCAGCGAGGCTGACTTCCGCAAGCTCTTCGTCTGGTCGGGCGAGAAGAACTTCTACGACGGCTTCGAGGATTGGAAGACCGCCGGTGATGTCGGAGCCTCCAACGACAAACTCTTCTGGCTCGCGGCTCGTGGCGACGTGGCCACAATGTTGCTCGACGCGCTGACGCTCGATCGCAATGCGTCGTCGCCCAATCCGGGTATCAATGCTGCGACCGATGGCAACAATGCCGGTGCCGACATTTCCAAACTGCCGCGTCCGGCGGAATCAGAACCACGCAGCGAGTGACTCGCAGAAATGATTGAGCCGTAGCCACATTTGCCAGAGTGTGGGAAGCAGGCGAGAACGCTCACGGTCTGGCGAACGTGGCTCCCCAACGTCCTCACGTCTTGGAAATCGCCTCGTCCAAGTTGAGCAGCAAGCTCGTGACGGTCGTCCAGGCGGCCAATTCGTCTGGTGCAATCGTCAGCACTGACGTCATGCGGCCAACACTCAGCAACTTGTCGGCGGCGGAGCGATCTTTCTGAAAACGCTCTCTCGCCGCGAGCAGCGTTTCCAGGAGAACGCGACGCTCCTCGACGGTGGGCAGGCGACTCAGGCAAATCTGGAATGCGAGGGCGATCCGTTCGTCGTCCGTCTTCACCTCCGTCAGCACGCGCTCCGCCAACACGCGAGCCGCTTCGACAAACGTCGGATCATTGAGCAACACGAGCGCTTGCAGCGGCGTGTTCGTGCGGGCGCGGCGGATCAGACAGAACTCGCGATCGGGAGCGTCGAACGTCGTCATCCCCGGAGGCGGACAGGTCCGTTTCCAAAACGTGTACATGCCGCGGCGATACACTCCATCGCCGGGGTCGGCCACATATTTGTCGCGACGTTCGACCGACACGTCTTCCCACAGTCCGTCCGGTTGGTACGGCTTCACGCTCGGCCCGCCGAGCCGTTCGCGCAACAGCCCACTGATTGCAAGTGCATTGTCACGCACCGACTCGGCGGCCAGTCGATATCGCGGGCCGCGAGTCAGCAGTCGATTTCGAGGATCGTGTTCCAGAAGTTCGGGCGCGACACGCGACGACTGCCGATACGTCGCGCTCGTGACGATCAATTTCAGAATCGCCCGCTGATCCCAGCCGGTGCGGATCAACTCGGTCGCAAGCCAATCGAGCAGATCGGGATGACTGGGCAACGAACCTTGCACGCCGAAGTCTTCGGCAGTTTCGACCAAGCCGGTTCCGAACAGCAGCTCCCACCAACGATTCACCGCCACGCGAGCTGTCAGCGGATGCGACGGACTGGTCAGCCAGCGAGCCAGAGCTGCGCGATCGGTCAACGTAGCCGCCTCGCTCCCGCGAGGCGGAGCTGTGGGAATGGGATCTCGATCGCGCAAAGTTGAGTCTGTTGTGTTAGCTCCACCTCGCGGGAGCGAGGCGGCTACGCTCGCGAACACGACTGGCACTCCCGCAGTGACTTCATCGCCACGTTGGTCGTACTGACCTCGTCGCAGCAGAAACATTTGGCGGCGCGGCATTTGTTCTTGCATGACCATCGTCACTGGAATCGTCTTGTCGAGTTCCGCCAGCAGTCGCGGCAGATCGGCAAGTTGCGACTTCAGATTCCGCGACTCGGCATCGACACGATCGAGATAGAACTGCCGCAGCAAGGCCGACTGCGATTCCGTTCGATCCTTCGGAGCAACCGCGAGGATGTCCTTCAATCGGCCGAGCGATTGCCCGGCGGCCAGCGATGCCGACTCGGCGGCGGTCAGTGCCACGGAATAAAGCTGGACGTCGTCGATGCGTCCCTGAAACGGAGCGGTCGCGTTTCGCTGGCCGATGTGAAACGGCTTGTCGGTTTTCAGCGTGCCATCGAGGCTGTTGTTGGTCGTCGTGTCGAACTCGCGGGGCTTGCCGTCCACAAACATCTTCACCCCGGTGGCGCGGCGCGAGCCGTCGTAGGTGATCGCGATGTGATGCCATTCGTTGAGCGACAGCGGTTCCTTCGAGACGACCTTGAAGGCTTTGTCAGGCCAGTGATGCACGAAGTGGCTTGCGACTTTGGCTCCCTCCAGGATGACGTCATAGCCGCGATGTGCGTTGGCCTCATCCATTTTGGAGAGCACCGTCGTCGGCGAATTCGAGGTCGGCCAGACCCAGGCGGTCAGCGAGAACTTCTCGTCGCTCTCGAACGCTCCGAATTCGCCGCCGAGCACAAACGTCTTGCCGTCGAATTCCAGCGAGTTGCCAAACTTGCCCGGAACGCGAGCGACCTTGCCACGAATTGTTCCGCGACGCTCCGCGTTGACGAGGTCGATCACTTGATCGCCGTCGGCTTCATCGAGCGGGAAGTGTGCAACCAGTCCGGCTGGTCCTGCTTTGGCGATGTCGTCAGGAGTCAGCGACTTCTCCCAGCGTGCGATCTCCGTGTCGATGTTCGCTTCCCGTTGTTTGAGCGATGTTTCGAGTTCAGCTTTCTTGCGTTGCAGGCGGTCGAGTTCGGCCTGCTGTGCGCGCGACGGAACCTTGATGACCGGCTCGGCCATCCGGCCGGAGCTGTAACCGACGACCCGGTCGGGCACGTTGTTGAAGAATGCGGCAAACTGGTAGTACTCGCGCTGCGTCAGCGGATCGAACTTGTGATCGTGGCAGCGAGCACATTGAAACGACAGCCCCATGAACACGGTCGCGGTTGTGTGGACACGGTCAGCGACGTACTCGACGTGATATTCCTCCTCAATGATGCCACCTTCGGTCGTCAGCACATGATTGCGATTGAAGCCGGTGGCAACTCGCTGAGCCAACGTCGCGTTCGGCAGCAGGTCGCCAGCAAGTTGCTCGGTGAGGAATTGGTCGTAGGACATCCCGCTAGCGAACGCCTCGATGACCCAATCGCGCCACGGCCACATCGAACGTGATTCGTCGTTGTTGTAGCCGTTCGTGTCGGCGTATCGAGCCGCATCTAGCCAGTGCATTGCCATCCGCTCGGCATGACGCGGCGACGCGAGCAGTCGGTCCACGACTTTCTCAAAAGCGTCCGGCGAGTCGTCGGCCAAGAAATCTCGCACGTCATTCAAGGACGGCGGCAAGCCGGTCAAATCGAGCGTGACTCGGCGAATCAGCGTCTCCTTCGGAGCCTGCGGCGATAGCGAAAGTCGTTCGGCTTCGAGTCGTGTGTGTACGAAAGCGTCGATTGGATTTGAGATTTGAGATTTCGTTCTCGGCACTGCTGGCCGTTGTGGCGAGACGAAGGCCCAATGCTGAGCGAACTCGGCACCTTGTTCGATCCAACGGCGTAGTGTTTCCTTTTGAACGGCGGTCAACGGCTTCTTTGCGCTGGGTGGCGGCATCACGAGGTCGGCATCGCGCGAGTCGATGCGGTTGACGACTTCGCTGGCTGTCGGACGTCCAGCAACGATCGGCATCTTTCCTGATTCAGATTTCGCGAGCGCCGCGTCACGTTGATCGAGCCGCAGTTTCGCTTGTCGAGTCGCTTCATCCGGGCCATGACAACTCCAGCAATGATTCGACAAGATCGGCCGCACGTCGCGAGCGAAGTCGATACGGGTTGCAGCCGGCGACTGTGCGACGGCTGCCGTCGCGATCAGCGAAACAAGGCTCACGCAGAGCCAAAACGCCGGGTGTGGCGAGTGCTTGGTCATCGCTCAGTCTTTCAGGTCAGGACGATTCGGAGGCGGGCCATCGAACTCGCGCGGCCGGCGATTGCCCTCGAACGAAGGCAGCTTTCCCTTTCGGTCCCGACGATCCTCGACATCGGGCAGCCCCGGACCAAATCGCGGGCCGTTGGGTTGTTGCCGCGTCAGCCGCTGCATTTCTGTCGTGCCGAGAATTTGCTGCAACTCAGCCAACCCGGCGACCTCTTTCTTCGCGTAGAGTTGCCGGAGTTCAGCTCCGCGCTCCTCGCGGTTGAGTCGTTCGAGCCGGTTGCGTTCGGCCTCCGGCAGAGTTTTCTCGAAAGCAATGAGCGTGTCCTGTCGTGGCTGATGGTCTTCGATGATTCGCAACGTCTCCATCATCAAGCCGCGCATCAGCACCATCGCCAGCGCGCCGTTGCGATGCTCGCTGGGGATGGGGCCGCGAAACGAGAGCATTTGCTGGATTTGTCCCTCCGGCAGTGCGGCCCGCGCCTTTTCCGCGAGACGCCCATCGGGAGGACCGAAAAGTCGTTCATGGGGAGGGCCGAGTGGGTGTTGCTCCAGCGTCAAGCGGACGACGCGGACCTTGCGCGAGTACGGATCGAGCGAGGAGAGTTGCTTCCGGGCCTCCACTGGAAGCTCGTTTTCCAAGACGCCTACGATCGCCTCCATCTCTGGCACGCCGGAACCGAACCGATCTCCGAAGGGAAGCACCGCGCCGTTGAAAAGTTTTTCAAAGATGCGCAGCCGGCCGCTCGACATCTGCGCGATCGGCGAGCCGTTTGGCGGACGTCCCGACGGATTCGGCTCTGGCCGCTCGTCCGGCCGTTCATCGGGCGGGGGACGACGGAATCGGTCGATCAACTGCCGCTTCGCTTCCGGGTCTTGAGTCTGCCGCAGTTCGTGTCGTTGGACCGGCGAGAGCGAGTCGGCCCAGCGTTGATACTCATCAAAGGCTGCCTGGAGTTCTGGATCGCGGTCGATCTCGCGCTGCAAGTTTCGCAAGCGGTCCCGTTCGGCGGGAGGCATCTCGCGATACCGCCGAAAATTCTCGTCCAACTGCTTTCGCTCGGTGACGGTCATCCCGCTGAGCCGTTGCCGGTTGGCCTCGCGCTGCGGAGGTGCCGGATCATCCGCCGCCAGCAGCCACGGCAGCAGACACAAGCTGAGCGTCACCGCCACGGCTGCCACTCGTCCGCCCACGGAGTTCGTTCCCCGCTCAACGCGGTGGGGGTGGTCTGCGGTCATCGCGATCCCTTTCGCGTTGGAAGTCTCGGAGGAACTGCGCATCGCCGATCTCGCGATACACGTCGAGTTGTTCGATCAAAGCCAGATCATCCAGCCACACCTCGCTATCCGGTCGAGCGGACATGCGGCCGACAACAAATCCCAGCAGGCTGACCGCGACCAGTCCCGCAGACCAAGCCACGAGCGGAGACACACCGAATCGCCCCGGCTTCGTCGCGTTCATCGCGACGGTCGGTGCGGCACCGTGCTCGTCGGGCAGCGCGGTCGTCACTCCGGAGACTTTCAGTGTCGCCAACGTCCGGCTGCTGAACTCGCCCGATGCGTTTGGCCGCTCCAGCAGATCAAGCATGTCCCACGCACGATTGAGCTTCTCGACCTCAGCCCGCATCGCTGGATCGCTCGCCAACGATTGCTCCACATCGTGCGCATCTCCCTCCGGCAGTTCGCCGTCGAGGTACGCGACCAACTTTTCGGTGAAGGACGGTGATGAAGGATGTTCGTCGGACATGATTCAAACAGAGTTCTGAAAAACTAACCCGAAGCGCCAGCGCGC
>CAZILR010000285.1:0-6820 GCA_964539995.1 uncultured Planctomyces sp. | reverse complement strand
CGCATGGCTGAGCCACGGGCCGAAGAGGGAACGGCTCCGGTGATAGAGCCAGGACCAGGCGACTCCGCCGACGGCGACGCCGAGGGAAAAGAACAGGCTCAGGAATGTGCCCCAGCCGAAGTAGGCGGACAGAACGAGGACGTGATGAGCCATGAAGCCGAGGCTTGAAATCGCGATGGCCGGGCCGAGCGGTGTCACTCGGCGGAGTTGGGCGAAGACGAACCAGCGCCAGTAGTACTCTTCGAGCAGCGAATGACACGCGGAATAAAACAGACCCATCACGGCGAACTTCGCGGTCGAATCGATGTTCATGCCGGCGACTTTCTCACGGACCTTGTCCGCTCCGGCGATGAAGTCGGCACTCTCTTTCAGCCAGAAGTGATACGCGACGAACATCGTGGCCACGATCGCCAACCCGAACAGGCCGCCGATCAACAGGCCGTCGCGCTGAAATCGTGGCCGAGTCAGTCGTTGTCGCTGGACGACGACCACCCAAAACACCGGCAAGCCAAATTGAATGATCTTTCCGATCCCGCCAGCGACGAGTTGCACGGCGGCTGGAGCGTTCGCGAGTGCGATGAAGTAAACCCACGTCATCAGCGTCGGGAACGTGATCGCGAAGAGGAGAGCAGCGATGTCGGCACGAGCTTTGGGCGACGACTCAGCGTTCATTTCCGGCTCCTTCATCCGGTGGACTCCCTTTTCAATCTTTCATAACGGGCGTGAGGCAGAGCCAAAATGTCGTCTTCATCGTTCCGCGTGAAGACAGCCGGGTGTGCCATGAACACGGTCTGTTGGAATGAAGAGCTTTCCGCAGTCGGCTTTCCTCACGCGGAGCGATGAGGGCTACATTGATGAAGACGACATCGCCGCCAGCTTGCCGCTGAGTTTCAGGAAGAGTTGTTCCATGAGTAATCGCTCGGACGTGCGTGAGCCCCCTTTGAGGTTGAGGTCTGTTTCGAGCAACCAGCGGGAGATTTGCTCGGCGTGTGGGCGGCCGACTCGGCGCAGGTAGGCTTCGGCGGCGGGAATTTGATTGTGAAAGACACCCGCTTGCTTCAGCGCGGCCGAGAGCGTCATTCCGTTTCGCGACAGCTCGGTGGCGATGGCCAGCTTGCGGAAGCTGAAGGCGACGCCTCCCAGCAATTTGATCGGATGCTCGCCGGCGGTCAGCAGCTTGTCCAAGTTCGACAGCGCGAAACCGAGGTTCCCGTCGCGGACAGCGTCGAGCATCACCCAGGTCGTCTCGGCCTTCCAGCCACCGACGACTTTATGCACGTCGTCGCTGTCGATCTGCGGACGCTCGCCGGTGTAGGCCACGAGCTTTTCGAGTTCTTGCTCCAGCAGGCCAAGATGCGTGCCGGCCAACTCCGGCAACAGCATCGCGGCGTCGCGCGTGATCTGCTTGCTGAATCGCTCTTTGACGGTCGCTTGAATCCAGCGAGTCAGGTCGGGACCGGTCAGCTCAGTGCATTCGATCAACAGGCCGAGCTTATCGACCGCCTTGAACAGCTTCGTCGTTTTCGGAAACGAGCCGACATCCAGCACCAACAGCGATTTCCTCGACGGCTTTTCGAGATACTTTTCGAGGGCCGTGCGGTTCTCGGAGACGAACTCGTCCGCCGACTCAACCAGGACGACTCGCCGGTCGCCGAACATCGACACGGTGAGCAGTTCGTCACGGACGGTTTTCCATTCCAGGTCTTCGCTGTCGAATTTCGTAGCGGTCGAGTCGTCCGAACCCTCGCCACCAACCAGCGGCATCAAGGCCGCGAGTGCATCCACCTTCAAGGACCGCTCGCCACCCGACAGCACGACAATCGCGCCGAGCGTGTGATCTTGCGGAGCTTTCAAAAACGCGGTCGCGTGCATGGGTGGATAGGGGCGTGTGAGAAGGCAGAAAGCACAACGCAGCAGGCAGAAAAGTATTCGTTCTTGACCAAGTTTGCCGAGGTGGCCTACGGTCGGCAGTGTGGGGAGTTGGATTTCAAAACTCAAATCTCAGATTTCAAATCCAGCTCTTCGGTTTGCCTTCAGCCTTCAGCCTTCAGCCTTTTGATGCTCACGCTTCTGCCGACAATCGGACCGCAATACGTCTGCCCTGGCGAGACGCACGCAATCTCGCGTGCCGTGCATTTGTCACGGTTGGCGGCGTTTTATCCGAAGTGCCGCGAGTGTCCGCATCGGCAAGAGACCGGCCAGCTTCCACAGCCACAGTTTGAACAGGATGACTCGTCTCAACCGCGAGAATCCGAGCGATCACTGTTCACACTGGAAGGAGTTCGCGGGGTCTATCTCAACGAACTGACTCGACAAAAAGCGGGCGAATTGTCCGCAGCGTTTGCGAGCCTGTTGTGGGAATCACTGCCGTTGGCGGGGCGCAGTGATCTGCGGGATGCCAACTCGAAGCGACCGATTCGACGCAGCGGGCCTGTCGTCGTGGTCGGTTTTGATGAGCGACCGTCCTCACCGGACATCGTCACTGGTGTTGCAGCGGCGTTGCGTCGCATGAGTTGCCAAGTCGTCGATATCGGCCAGACGTCGATGCCCTGTTTTCGTTTTGCCGTTGCACACATGCAGGCGGCGGGAGGCATCCTGATTTCTGGCCACGGTTGCGAACCATCCTGGACCGGCCTCGATTTTGTCGTCAAGCACGGGCGGCCGGTTTCGGTCTCTGGCCGTCGTGTCGAGAACCGTGATGACCACACCTCCACACGCGCGATCAGTCTGGAAGACATTGACCACCGTTGTGTTCAAGGGGCGGTGCGACCACTCCGGCAAGGGGGATCGCAGCGAGTCTTTCAGGCGTCGGTGCCGTATCTCGCAGGATTGTTGAAACGCTTTCATGCGTTGCGGCCGTTGCGAATTGCGATCGGTTGCCCCGTGCGGTTCGTGCGACGGACGCTCGACGAGCTGTTTGAGAAGTTGCCCGTGACGTTGAACTGGATTGAAATCCCGCAACGTCGTCGCGACGTACTCAACGAGAATGACGCGGACGTGCGCCGTGTGTGCGAAGCCGTTGCCGCTCAGGAGGCGGACTTTGGCCTGTTGATCGACGATGACGGAGCAAACGTGGCCGTTGTGGATGAACTCGGACGCTTGCTCGCACCGGGCGACCTGTTGTGTTTGCTGGCCGAGGCTCTGCCGACGGAACAGGCGGACGGAGCGATCGTGATCGACAATGCGGCTCGCGATCTCCTGCAACCGCGAATCGCCGCGAAAAAATTACGATGCTGGCTCGGAGGCTGGACTCAGGCTGATCTCTGGCAAGCGATGCGCCAGGAGGCCGCGATCTGTGGCGGCGGAGCCACCGGTCGCGTGTGGCTCCGCGACGCGACACCGGCCTGCGATGCCATTCTCACGCTCGCTCAACTGCTCCAAGTCCTCAGCCGCGATGACGCGCCGCTTTCACAGGTTATCGCCGATTGCTCTGCGTCCGCTTGAAGATGCGGCAACGACACCCGATAATCCCTGTCGCGCGCCGCCTACGGTTTTGCGGACACACAAGGATTCAGGCTGATGTCGAACGAATCGCGATCGCCAGATGCGATGTACTCCGAAGAGTCCGAGTGGACTTTTGCCGGAGAATACTCCGCGATTTGGAGTACGAACGTCGCGCCTCCAGACTTGATCGAGTTTCTGCGCAGCCATCCAGACATGACCCCCGCACAACGCGGCCGGTTGCTCCTGCACGATCAAGCTCGTAGTTGGTCCAGCGGGACGGGTCGCACGGTCGAGGAATACCTGCGGTTGTGCCCCGAAATCGCGACCGACCGCATCTTGTTGGTCAAAATGCTGTCCCGCGAATACTGCCTGCAAGAGAATGCCCAGTCGGTTTCAACATTCGTGGACCGATTTCCCACGCTGCGAGCGGACCTGCTGCGGAAGCTCTACGGCGAACACGAGAACGCCACGTCGGGGAATCAGTACGAGCAGATTCTCGAAGAGTGTCTTTCAGACGAAACCCACGCTTCCGATATGGACCCGATGTCGGAACCGGAGTTGGAGAA
The DNA here is from genome assembly GCA_964539995.1 of uncultured Planctomyces sp. Lineage (GTDB taxonomy): Bacteria > Planctomycetota > Planctomycetia > Planctomycetales > Planctomycetaceae > SXKJ01. The sequence goes on along the minus strand of CAZILR010000285.1, from coordinate 2,810 downwards.
GCTGGAGACGTGTGTTGAGGCCAGCATCTTCGCTCCGAACCCGACACGCCGAGAGTCCAAAGAGGACGCAACATTTCCACCAGCCAGCTCCAGCAAGACCGCTCCGCCAGAGCAGCCTGTGGTCTCGGCGGAGTGCCGACTGCGAGAGTGCTTTCCGTTCAACACGTTGCCAGCCGAATTGGTGGATTCGCTGGAAACTCAAATGGTCGAACGCTCGTATTCCGCGACGGAGTACCTCACGCGGCAAGGCGATCCGGGGGATTGCCTATTTTTGATTCGCCAAGGGTCCGTCGGCATCGTCATCAACGATGAGCACGGCGTCGCTCACGAGCTTGACCGCAGTGGCCACGGTGACATTCTCGGTGAGATGGCTTTGCTTACCGAGGAGCCACGCAGTGCGAGTCTGATCGCTCATGACGATGTGACGGCGTTGCTGCTTCCCGCCGACAAGTTTCACGCGGCCGCGCTCAAAAATCCTGAGATCGGCGAAGTCCTGGCCAAGTTGTTGGCCAAGCGATTGGGAGGCCAACGCCGCGATGTGCTGTCCGGCAAAACATTCAGCAAGTATCGCATCGTGCGGCGATTAGGCCGCGGCGGCATGGCCATCGTTTACGAGGGGACGCATCAAGACGACGCCCGCCGTGTCGCGTTGAAGATGCTCAGTCATCGACTGGTCTACGACAAAGCTTCGCTGGTCTGGTTCCATCGCGAGGCGGATATCGTGGAGTCCTTCGACCATCCCAACATTGTGCGGATGTTTGGACGCTTCAAAGCGTTCAAGTCGTATTTCATCGTGATGGAATTCTGCGACGGGATCACACTGGAACGCCTCGTGCGTCTGAATGGACCACTCAGCCAGGACGACTTTCGCAAGGCGTTTGGACAGATCGCCTCGGCCGTGTTGTACGCGCATCAGCGAGATGTCGTGCATCGTGACATCAAGCCGGTCAATTTGATGCTCAATTTTGACGGCACCGTGAAGCTGATGGACTTCGGTCTCGCCAAGCCGATCAACGAACTGGAGCCAACCGGTGAAGTCGATACGCACATCGTCGGAACTCCGCGGTACATGGCTCCGGAACAACTCAAAGGGCGGGAGATTTCCGAAGTCACGGACTACTTCGCACTCGGCTGCACGGCCTACAAGCTGCTGACCGGCGAGACGTTGTTCCCCGAACACGACGTCACCAAGCTGCGGGCCATCCATGATCGCTGGAAGGTGCCCGACTTTTCGAAACGCCAGCCAGATTTGGCTCCCGACATCTGTGAGCTGCTCACCGGCTGCCTTCAACGCCGTCGATCGAATCGAGTTTGTGACCTCGCCAAATACGCGACTTGGGCGGCCCCCCTGGAAGTTGCTCGGCTTCTGTGAACGTAGCCGTCATCGCTCCGAGGTTGTTTTTGTAGCCCTGTCGCTCCGCGACAGGAAAGCCGAACGTCGAACGAACCCCATTTGATTTCGCGCTCCACGTCTCCGAAGCGCTCGGCAATCTTGTCGCGGAGCGACAGGGCTACAAAACGGACAGCCTCCCCGCGTGACGAGCCGAGCATTTTGTACGGCCGCAATCCTCGGAAAATTGGGACGTCCTGTCGCGTCTGGCTCGTCACGCGGAGCGATGACGGCTACGTTTCGTGGGCTTCGCCGATCCGTGTTGAGACAACGCCGCCGCGTCGAAAGGACTGCACGATGCTCCAGACAATCCGCCGCCGTCTGTTTGAGTTCGCCGGGATGCTGCTTCTGATAGCACTGACAGACCTCTCGGCTGTCGCCGGACCTTCTAATAGTTTGCTCGACATTTCCGCCGATGGGCGACTGCTGGCGTGCTCGAATCGCGACAGCGGCACCGTGACGATCGTGGACCCGGCGACGTTCACCAAACTGCGTGAGGTTTCCGTTGGCCACAAGCCGGAAGGAGTCACGTTCCTCGGCGACAGTCATCAACTCGCGGTCGCGATCTACGCGGATGATGCTGTCGCGTTCATCGATGCCGACAAGGGGGAAGTCCTCGGTCGCTGTGAAGTCTTCGATGAGCCGTATGCCGTGGTCTCGACACGCGACGGCTCACGAATCTGGGTGACGCTGGAGTATCCCGGCCAATTGATCGAGATCGACGCGAAGTCGCACAAGATCTTGCGCACGCTCGCCGCCGGTTCGTTTCCTCGCGGACTCACGCTCTCCAGCGACCAGCGTACCGCGCTCGTCACCGAGTATTACACCGCGACCGTGCGGCTGATCGAACTGGTCTCCGGCAAGGAAGTCGCCGCTGTGGTGGCTTCCGCGACGGACAATCTCGCGCGGCAAATCACCGTGCATCCGACGCGGCCCAAAGCCTATGTGCCGCATCAGCGATCCAAGATCACGGCCGCTCACGGCGAAGGCTCGATCTTCCCGTACATCAGCGTGATCGACTTGCCCACCGCTGACGGTCCGCCAAAAGAAGACCTCAAACGTAAACGCATCCCGATGGACTCGTTCATTGGCAACCTTGTCACCGCAAGCCCTTGGGAAGTCGCCGTCAGTCCTGACGGCCAGCAAGCTGTCGTTGTCTTCGGTGCCACCGACGATCTGTTCGTGATGGAAGTCCGCGACGACAACTACCGAGAGCTGACTCCGATCCGACACATGAATATCGGCCACAACCCGCGAGCCGTGAAATACTCGAACGATGGCAAATGGTTCTGGCTCTACAACGCGCTCGACTTTGAGGTCGTGGCTTACGACGCGAAGACTCTGCAACGAGCCGGCCTCGTGCGAGTCACCGAGAACCCGCTGGGTGATGAAATCCTGCGAGGCAAGCGGCTGTTTTACT